>CALFCI010000091.1 GCA_937951135.1 uncultured Aquimarina sp.
ATAATGAGATATGATCTTGTGCCAACACATTTGCTAGTTGTAAGGTTACATTGTCATCATCAATATACCATCGATTAGCCATCTGTTGTACTTCATTAGGAGCTTTATTGAAAATGTTTACTAATTGTTGTCTCGTTGTTAGTACTTGTTCTTCATTATTCATAATCATATAATTTTAAAGGTTTATTTAAGGGTTAATCGTATTATAAGTAAGTAAAAGAGTGATATAAAAACCGTTATGTGTAGCAATCATAATAGCTTATATGACTCTTTAGGATGCTTACAATATTACTTTTCTTCTTTATAAATAGGATTATCTCATGCTTAACAAATATTATCTTACTGTTTCCATACTTTTATTGTTTGGCAAATAAAGAAGTATAGCACTTTTATATTACTATCGTTTAATCGCCTCCCACGTTTGATATGATGTCTTAGTATTCCTGTTTTAAGATGTAACTCTCTCTCTATTTCCCTACAATTTAAAAAGGAACTATTTTTTGATAGCCACCATTCGGTTTTTTTTCTATAGTCCATATAATACACTAACTTTAAAATAGAGCAAAAAAGCAACTATATAGTTTCAAAAGATTAAACAAACAAAGACCACATGCCATTTGCAACTACTATTTCGTAATCTTCAAAATCATACAGGTAATTTTATTTAAAAACTCTGAATTAAAGTTATGACACTTCACACTCTGTAGTACCATTATTATTTTTGATCAATACTAAACATCTATATTATCTGCATGATTTTAACAAAATAAAAGAGATCTTAATATCACTACTCCTAATAATATTGAAAAGATCTCTTTTTTTTAATTAAATTTGTTTAAAACTTAAACTAAATTCCATTTTTTACCCAAAAAAGTGAAATTTATATTCAAATATATGGAATATATTCCATTAAAAAATGAAATATTTCATTTTTTAATAAAAAAACTATACAAATAACCCTATGAAAAAAACAGAGATTTTATTTTCAAGGTTAAAATCATTGAGAGAGCGAGAAAAGTTGAGTATACAGGATTTTGCAACCAAAATTCAAGTTTCAACAGGTGCTTTGTATAAATTAAACACGCATCCTTCAGACAAAGAACTCAGGGTAAAGAAAATTATTGATAAAGTGCAGATGGCTTATCCTGATTTTTCTTTAGATACAGAAGATATTGAAATTGATAACGAAGTTGAGGCAATTATTAATAGATGGGAAAAGCTAAAAAAACATGAAAAATTCGATTATTTTATAAAGATAAAGCATTACGAATTTTTTATAGAAAATATAAAACCTCATTTAGATAAATAAACAGCAAACTGCGTATCACATTAGTCGATAAGTAAGAGTATTTACGATGGTAGGCTGTACTCACATTCAAATCTGAAAATAGGCTAGTGATAATAATGTTTTCGATCATTTCTTCAGAAAATCCTTTTTTCTTTTTTAAAGCATCAACAATCGTATTAAACTCATTTTTGATCTTGTTATAATCTTCTTCTAATCGCTTAGATTGTTCTACATCATATCGTAACCCCTTTAGTTCTTCCGGATAAAAAAAGTCTTTCTTTTTATGTAGGATTTTAAATGCCTTTAACTTTTTCATGGATTTAGTTTTTTAGCGTATCTGTAACCTTAATAATATCTTCTACATACTCATCTTTGGCATCTTCAGGTACGTATTTATCTTTAACCACATAAATAAAACGGGTTAACTTTCTAAAGTTATCAATATAGACAAGTACTTTATTTTGAGCTATGAAAAAATAAGATATTACGGTAGAGGTTATAGCACCTGTAGCTAATGCCACATAATAGGCAGGTTTAGGTAAGTCTCCCCTTGGGAAAAATACCCAAATTATAAAATAAAAGGCAATAGCCAGTAGCAACGATGCACTTACAATTAGAGTGATTCGGGTTTCTTTATGATTAATATGAACTATAGAGGATAGGAATATTAGTGAGATAATTAAGACACTTGTTGGAAATCCAAGAGCATTTAATAAATTTCGAGTTGTTTTAAATCCAAAATGGCTTTTTCTCCATTCCTTTTTAATTATCTCATATTCCTCATGAGTAATTTCTCCATTTTTTGTTTTTTCAATTACTATAGTTTGCTCTGGACTATATTTAGGGAACAACATGTGTACAAAAGGTGCTGTACCTGCCAGTACAACACCTAGTGCAATAATTACATACTTTAGTTTAAACTGACTAACCTTCGTCGTCATCTCTTTCGTAACCTTCTTCGGTTTCCTCTTTCTCATTTCCTGCTTGTTGGTCTGTAGGTTCAATTCCTGTTTCATCATTTACATTGTTCGTCTCGCAACTTGTTATGCTGATAATTGATACTAGTAATACTAGGAGTAGTGATAATTTTTTCATTTTGTTAAGTTTTAAAGTCTCCTATAAAATTAACGTAAAAAATTGTCTATCACAAAATTAGAAAAAAAAAGCACTACTTGTATTGAGGATAAACCATAAATAAAAGTGGAATATATTTTCTTTTTTCAGGGAGTATATATTTCCCTTGTTTTGTGTTTTAAATGTTGTCACCGTAAGGTATGGTTTAAAATCTCATGTGATGTTCTATGTTTAAAACCAGTAATATATGTCTTAATTACGTTATTATTAATGTGTATTTATTTCCCTTAAAAATAATTCTGAATAATTCATAAAAAATATTTTTACTTGTAATAAAAAACTGAAACATGCTTTTTAGCTCTCTTTTTTGCACCCTCTAAGCCTTCTCCAAACTTCACTTATACTAGTATTACGCTTTTTCACATAGCGAAGTACAAAGAAACACATTGTAAACACTCCCATCTTACTAGAATTTTGTCATGGCTGATTTAGAGATCTACTATTGGAACATAATACAAAACAAAAAAGCATTGTAGCGGTCTACAATGCTTTTTGATCTATATTACTTCTTCCATTCATGGTTAAAGTCTTTACACGCTTTTATGGTTTGTGCAGCAGCGGTAATAAAGTATTTTGATGCATAGAGCGTAACATAGACTACTCCTGCAATACAATTTTACGGAATAATATTTCGTATATTTGTATATGGGCAAACATCTATCATTTAAAGTACTAGAATCGTCTTCAGAACTTCGTTCAATGATTCGAAAGGAATCACATTCCAAAAATGTTTTACGATTACAATCATTACTCCACATAAAAGAAAAGACTTTTAAAACACAAACAGATTTAGCGAGCCATTTGGGTTACAATGTTCGCAGTATGGAGCTATGGTTAAAAGTGTATAAATATGAAGGGATTTCGGCTATGCTTATTGGTTCAAAGCCTAGAAAAGCTAAAAAGCGTAAAATCAGTAAAGAGGTTCATGCTGGATTATCTGATAAATTAAATGATAGTTTTGAAGGTTTTGGGAGCTATGTTTATGCAGTAGAATGGGTCAAAGAGAATTACGGTGTTAGTTATCCATACAGTACACTACGTGATTATATGATTGATGTTTTTGGGACTAAAATTAAACAGCCAAGAAAATCTCACATAAAGAAAGATCCAGAAGCTCAGGCTGATTTTTTAAAACTTACCAAACCTAATTTCTGAATTAAGATCTAGTCTAAATAAAGATTTATACAATTCTGTAAACCTATATTTTCAAGATGAAGCTCGTTTTGGCTTAAAAACAGAGGTAGGTACAATTATTACAGCTAAAGCAGTCGCCCCAAAAGTTAAGTTTCAACATAGGTTTAAAAACACCTATCTCTATGGAGCCTACTCTCCAATAAACGGAGACAGTATCGTATTAGAGGTAGAAAATGTGAACAAAGATATTTTTCATAGCTATTTAAAACAATTATCAGAACATAAGCCGAATGAGTTAAAAATAGTGGTAATCGATAATGCTGGGTTTCATTCAACAAAAGATATGGAAATACCTGAAAATATTAAACTCCTCAGAATACCACCATATACTCCTGAATTAAATCCTTGTGAGCAAATCTGGGCTTATATAAAAAAGAGGTTCAAAAATAATGTTTATGAAAATTTACAAGAACTAAAAGATTGGTTAAAAAATTTTGTCGAAAACATGAGTCAGGAAACAATAAAATCTATTGTCGGAAATAAACACTACTTAAATGCTTTTTATGCGAAATAAAAATCCGTAAATCGTATCATTAGAAAAAAAAAGAAAATAATTCTAACTTCTAAAATCGTAATCCTGTTTCCTGTTTCTAAACATCCACTCCAAAAAACGGTTACTTCAGTTTATTATCATCAGCATTTCTCATTTTCTCGGCAGCATGCTCAAATCCTTGTTTCCACCAAGAAGTCATTAACTTTTTATTGAATACCAAAGAATTTTCAGTTAATCTAGAAGGCGTATAATACAAATTAAGGGTTACGTCTTTATGTGTAGCTGCCAACTTTCCGACTACAGTATCATGCCGCTCTACTTGATCTAGCATATAACTAAATAAGTTGACCATTAGTGAAAATGGGTTTTTACCCAATATCTTGTTCTGCTTCATGGCTTCAGACTCCAAAATAATCGCATCTATGGTCGTTGCTCCCCGCTTAATTGCCTCTCGAATAGGAACCATACACCCAAATCCGCCATCGGCGTACTCACAATCGTCTTTGGTCACTAAACTCATAAAGGGCACATAATTACAGGAGATCCAAATCCAATCTAAAAAATCTTTATAAGAGTACTCTTTAATGGATTTATATTCGGTTCTATTCTTGGTAAGATTCGACACCGTAACGACTACATCTTTTACATTTTGTTGTGCCATTAAAAACTCTGCTTCCGAAAAATTACGTTGTATCGTTTTTCGTAAGTTTTTACTCTCTCCAAAAGTTCGTTTTCTTTTAATAAACTGCACTAATGACGAAAAGAAATTAATAGACACAAACTCTCTATTGTCCTTACGTCTAATGATAAAAGGATTAATATTAAATATTTTTTTCTGATTCACATTGGTGTATAATTCATACACCTTGTCTACATCACCCAATGCCAAATGGGGTAATAACAAGCTTCCTGTAGATGTACCCAGAAATAAGTCATATTTCTTGCCCTGCTCTTGTATTAGGTGTTGTGCAACACCACCTGCATAGGCTCCTTTGCTTCCTCCTCCCGAAATGACTAATGCTCGCATACTACCGTCTATTATATGTGTTTTTATCCTGTGCAAATGTATATCCTTTTCTCCACCATTGCATCATTTTTTTCTGATCAAATAATAATGCATTTGTAGTCAATACTGTAGGCGTGTAATACAAGTCAATAGCGACATCATGCTGGGCTGCTTCAAACTTCCCTATACGTACATTTTGATGCTCTATTTGATCCATCATAAAGTTCACCATATTTGTAATTAATGAAAAAGGACTTTTGGTTGGCATTCTATTGATATAATTCACTTCAGTCTCTAATACAATCACATCTATTTCCGTAGCTCCTCTTCGAATCGCTTCTTCTATAGGAACCATAGATCCCAAACCTCCATCTACATAATCACAATTATTTTTTCGCACTAAACTCATAAAAGGCGGGTAGTTACACGAAATCCAAATCCAATCCAAAAAGTCTTCATAACTGCATTCTTGTATCGATTTATATTCTACTTCGTTTGCAGAAAGATTAGAAACGGTAACCACAACATCTGTTGCGCTCAATTGTAATGTTTCGAAATCTTTTGGGCTAATCGCACTTGCAATTAATGCTCTAAGATTACTACTATCTCCAAAAGACTTTTTACCTTGTAATAAATTTCGTAATACGTTGTAATGATGAATTCGAATATCGTTATATCCCCTTTTATACTTGATTATAAAAGGGCAATTTTTAAATATTGATTTTTGGTCTACCGAAGTAAATAATTCTTTAATGGTCTCAATTTTATGTAATGCTAGATGTGAAACCAATAAACTTCCTGTCGAAGTACCTATAAACAGCTCATATTCACGCTTTAAATCTTGGATAAGGTATTGGGCTACACCTCCGGCAAAGGCGCCTTTACTTCCTCCTCCTGAAATGACTAATGCACGCATGTATTGGAATTATGGGGTTATTCTTTTTTGTAAAAAATCGTGTTGACGAATTGACAAGTTAGACTTTAAAAATACGTATTTATTTTTATATTTTTCTTGTACTAATAAGCGATCTAGTAATTTTCTGCAATAGTTACGAAAACGCCAATTGTGGTGCATTGCCCCATCAATAAGCGCTACTAAAGATGGGTCGGAAAATAATGATAAACTTTCTAAATAACCAAACGCATTACGCCTAGTATTAGTGTTGTATGCTGTACTTGTGTATGCATTTAAAGCTGTATATAGCTGTTCCCTCTCTGATTGTGGGTAGCTTGGAGTACTTATTGCTAAAGCTAACCATAATGTACGAACGTTATGATCTCTAAAACCTATAATTGTTTTAGTTTCGTCTAAATATCGACTACGATCTTCTGGAAAATTCGTCCATAAACGATATAATGCTGCTTCTACTGTGGTATAGGAAGCATCTTTCAACAACGATTCATAAGATTGCTTTAATGCCTTTGGAATCGTTTGTAACGTATTGGCTATTGCTTGACGTACTACAACATTTTCGGTTTCGAATGCTTTGGCATACAAAGCAATGGCCTCTGGAGAAGTCTCTTCTGCCAATTGATAAATAACTTCTTGCCCCATATACTCATTTACTGGAAAATCTAAGCCTTCTCCTAAAATCACTAACTTTCCTTGTAATGGCTGTGTACGTTCTTTAGCTAAACTCAAATACTGTTTCATAAATGGAGACGCTGTTAAAAGAGCCAACGCTTCTTTAGAAGGAAACTTCGGCTGCACCAACCATGTATTTTCATACTCCGATAACTCTTGACCACTTACTTCGCTTGCAATCTCCATAAAATCTGAAGTGGTAACATTTTTAAACGCATACCGCTCTAGATAGGTCTTAATCGTTGTATCAAAAGCAGCTGCTCCTATAGTAGCTTTTAAGGCATATAATGCCCAAGCACCTCTTTGATAAAAGGTCAATGAACTCGCTTTCGCATCTAATACAGAAGTTGCTTTATCTGTTTTAGACAAGGCTGTTAATTGTTCTGCACTTTCATACAACTTATACACAAAGTAATCTTCTCCAAACACTTCTTTTTCAGCTAACAACGCATAATACGTTGCAAATCCCTCTTGCAGCCAATGGTGCTTTCCTTCTGTTGCTGTAATTAAATTTCCAAACCATTGGTGTGCCAACTCGTGGGCATTTACACTGATATAATTGCGATCTACATACCCTACATCATCTACAACAAAAGCATCAGAAAAAACAGTAGTTCCTGTATTTTCCATACCCGCATACAAAAAGTCTTTTACCGGAATTTGTTTGTAATTCTGCCATGGAAACGGAACATTAATTTGTGTGGACAGGAAATCAAAAATACGTTTGTTATGCCTATACGTAGCTGCGACTTTTAAGGAGTCTTTAGGATAATAATAGTTGAGCAATGGAATCCCTGTAGCAGAGCTTTCTCTAGTGAATGCATAATCTCCAACAACGATAGCAACTAGATAACTACTCATCGGAGATTTCATATCATAATACCAACGGTCTTTTTTAGAATCTATTTTTTCTTTTTTAATAAGTTTTCCATTAGCAATAACTTCATAGCTACTATCAACATCTATTTTGAAATCAAAAATGATTTTCTCATTCATATCATCAAAGCTAGGCAACCAATTTGAAGTATACTTACCCTGACCCTGTGTCCAAATTTGATCTTTCCCATCATAATCTTTCACAAAATACATTGCTTTTTTAGGCGTAGCCTTGTACGTGATGCTTATGCTATGTTTTGCTGCATTCTTGTAGTCATTTGCAATACTAATTTTTTTAGTATCATATGTGAATGGTATCTCCTTTCCATCTAAAGCTACCTGTTCAATGAGCATCGACTGTGCATCGATATAGATTGTTTTCGTTGCCTCTAGCAGCTTCAATGTATACACAACAGTTCCTGATACTTGTTTGGCTTCGGCATCTATTGCTATAGACACATCGGCAGTTAGAACATCCATATATGATTGCGCAATAGGACTTTTAGAAGACTGCGCTATACTTTGGGTACACGCAAGACACAGTATCAAAAATGAGGTATACATAGTTTTCATAAAAAATAAGCGTCAAATTTCCTGCCAAATTAGTCATTTTATCATAGTATTCTGTGGATTATACTGGCTTTGATTGCATACATCACATCACTAGTATCCACTTAAAGAACCTAGATCGCTTCGCTACAGGAATCAAGAACCAAGACTAATATATATGATATTGATTAATAGGTAGTTATAAAAAATTAAAAATAAACTATACTTCAATCCTAATATAGCGTAACTTTCTATTGAAATCTATTTAGGAAGTAAAGGCTGTGATACTTTTAAAAACAAAGCCTTCGAGAACCTTCTCTTTTTTACTGAACACTAATGACATTGCATTTTAATGCATACTCCTTACTAAAATCTCAATACTAGTTTTTATCTTCGCTATTATGAGTACGGATATTTTACAAACTCCTATTGATTATCTCACTGGTGTTGGCCCTACACGAGCAGAGTTATTGCGTAAAGAATTAGGAATTCATACGTATCAAGATCTTATTCATCTTTTTCCGAATCGCTATATTGACAAAACACAATATTACAAAGTCAGTCAATTACAACGCAATACAGCTGAAGTACAAATTATTGGAAAAATTGTACACCTCAAAACGATAGCTCAAAAAAAAGGAAAACGTTTAGTTGCCAAATTCGTTGATGATACCGGCAGCATAGAATTAGTGTGGTTTAAAGGTCAAAAATGGATTCAAGAAAACCTTCAATTGAACACTCCGTATGTGATTTTTGGGAAGACTAATTATTACAATGGTTTTAGTATGCCCCATCCCGAGATGGAACTGTTATCCAAACACCAAAGTGGTTTCCAAATCGGAATGCAACCCATATATCCCTCTACAGAAAGGCTTTCGAATCGTGGAATTACAAATCGAGGTATTAGTAAAATGATGCAACAACTTTTCCTACTGCTCAAGGGTAAATTTCATGAAACCTTATCTGATGACATGATACAGGCATTGCATCTTATTACAAAACGTGAAGCGATGCTTAATGTACATTTTCCAAAAAATCAAGAAATACTACAAAAAGCACAATATCGACTCAAGCTAGAAGAATTATTTTATATCCAATTACAACTAGTAACCAAAAATTTAATCCATAAACAAAAAATAAAGGGTTTTCCATTTAACGCGGTAGGCTCTTATTTTAATACTTTTTATACGAAGCACCTTCCGTTTGAATTGACCAATGCTCAAAAACGTGTACTTAAGGAAATTCGAAAAGATTTGGGTACTGGCGCCCAAATGAATCGGCTATTACAGGGAGATGTAGGTTCAGGAAAAACTATCGTAGGATTGATGAGCCTATTATTGGCCATAGATAATGGTTTTCAAGGGTGTTTAATGGCACCTACAGCTATACTTGCACAGCAACATTACACGGGGATCAAAGAACTTCTTGGAGATTTAGATATTAGCGTAGCCATACTTATGGGAAGTACGACCACTAAAAAGCGAAGAGAAATTCATGCCGCATTAGAAGACGGTTCCCTACATATCCTCATCGGTACGCATGCTATCATCGAGGACAAAGTAAAGTTTAAAAACCTAGGCCTTGCGATCATAGATGAACAGCATCGATTTGGAGTTGCTCAGCGTGCTAAATTATGGCGAAAGAACAGCTGTCCTCCTCATGTTTTAGTAATGACTGCAACCCCGATTCCACGTACTTTAGCAATGAGTGTTTATGGAGATTTGGATATTTCTATTATTGATGAACTCCCGCCTGGCCGTAAAGCCATAAAGACAGTGCATCGGTATGATAGTAATCGCCTCAAAGTATTCCAATTTATGAAGGAAGAGATTCAAAAAGGAAGACAGCTATACATTGTATATCCGCTCATCCAAGAGTCTGAAACCATGGACTACAAGGATCTCATGGATGGTTATGAAAGTATTGTACGATCATTTCCACTTCCTGAATATCAAATTTCTATTGTGCATGGACAAATGAAACCTGCTGATAAAGACTATGAAATGCAACGTTTTGTAAAAGGGGAAACACAAATTATGGTAGCCACTACGGTCATTGAAGTCGGCGTAAACGTTCCCAATGCTAGTGTGATGATTATCGAAAGTGCCGAACGTTTTGGATTATCCCAACTTCATCAATTGAGAGGAAGAGTTGGACGTGGGGCGGAACAAAGTTTTTGTATTTTAATGACTAGCTATAAACTATCTAATGATAGCAAAACAAGATTAGAAACTATGGTTCGCACCAATGATGGTTTTGAAATTGCTGAAGTAGATCTTAAACTAAGAGGGCCTGGAGATCTTATGGGAACACAGCAAAGTGGCGTATTAAACCTTAAGATTGCAGATATTATTAAAGATAGTGATATCTTAAAAACCGCACGACAGTATGCGATCAAAATTCTAAAAGAAGACCCTTCATTATCCGATCCAAAACACATAGCCATACAGCATACTTATGCACAGCTTACTAAATATAAAAATATTTGGAATTATATTAGTTAACCTCTATTTCTGAGTACATGACAAAAAATAATTATTCTCGATTCAAAGTTGCATCATCACTTTGTGATCCAGACCTACTAGGTTCCCGAAACCTAGTAGGCCTAACAGAGTACCTAACTATAAAGTAAGGTTGTCAGTAACTTAAATAATATAGACTGTTTTTTGCCATGTGCTTAGCTTCTCTTTATAACCTGAATTCGACATAAGCCTAAATAACAAAAAAACCATCAAATCGATTACTCTTTCTACAAAGAGACAAGCTTTTCGTAATGTGTGGATTAAAAAGTACTGCTATTATTTTAGTTGTCTCCCAAAAAGAGAGTTGCCACATACTATGAGTACTACACCTAAATACGCAATATAACTCATACAATATCCAATACTTCCGCCTATAAAACCATAGTTTTTAACACAATAGAAGCTAATACTATACAATAAAATAAATAAGATCACTTTTGCGAGGACAAAGTGCCAATACTTCTTTTTAGCGATTAAAACACATACAATAGCCATAGTCACGACTTTAAAAAAATCACCTACTAATTGCCACATAAATAAAGGCTCCATACTTAAAAAATCGTCGGAAAACACAATTTTAATCCACAATGTTCGAGACAAATACAATACCACAAGCGCTAGTATCGTAAGGGGCAGTACAACTTTATAAAAATCAACAATTTCTTTTCTGAGCTGAACACTATTCGGTATCGTAACTAGCTTAGGTGTAAGATATACTCCAATGATAGCAACAATACAATAAATATACTGATGACTAAAGCGCTGCATCGCTTCCCAATATCCTGCATTCGTAACACCATCGATCTCGATGATATAGTTACGGATTTGAATAAGAACAATAGGAATTAACACAATAGACGCAAAACTTAATGCCATATACGGAATCAGTTTTTTGATATACTGTAGCGACACTTTATCTGCCCAAAGCAGTTTTACTAAATTCCGTTGATTGACAATGATGATAATTGTAATCAATAATGAAATTGCTGGATTAAGCACTATCGCCAAAAAAGCGCCCTCCAATTTCATTTCTGTGATCAACAACAAGGTAATTAAAAGCCCTAAAAGGCTACTAATAATCGTGATTAATACATATATTTTTGTTTTAGAAAACCCCTTAAGTATAGCCATACAAAGTGCATTGGTAGCATATAGCGGCAATGCAATAGCCATGGCTTCAAACACATAAGAATATTGATAATATCTACCAAAAATAAGAGTATTCCAAAAATCGGAGGCATAGTATAAGACAAAAGCCATGATGACCATCGTTACGTACCCTATATAGTACGTCGTAGATAATATATGTGTTACCTGTTCTTTATGACGCCTTTGTTCTGAGATATGATGTACTACTCCGTTATACATTCCCCCAATACTTATCGTCCTAACAGCAGTGAGTAAGTTTCTAACATTCCCTATAAACGCCATTCCTTCTGACCCCAAAAATATGGCAATCACCTTTATACTAATCAAACCTGTGGTTAATTTTACAGATAACCATAAAACATTAAATGCCCCTATTTTAATAAGCATTTTATCTTTTATATGTGTATAAGAAAATGGCATAAAAATACTTGTATTTATTTCCTAAAATCTTAGATTCAAAATAGTATAAAATTTGAACCGAAAGATATAAAAATTTGATACAATCAAACGAAGTTTCTACATATTAAAAAATCCTAGACAAAATTGCCTAGGATTCTTAATCATTTTCTATAGCGTTGAACTATTGGATTATGCGATTTTATAACGCTTACGATCCACTTCTTTTAAATAGATTTTACGCAATCGTAAATGACTTGGAGTTACCTCTACATACTCATCTTTCTGGATATATTCTAAAGCTTCTTCTAAAGAAAATTTAATTGCCGGAACAATCTTAGCTTTATCATCTGCACCTGAAGAACGGACGTTACTTAATTTCTTCGTTTTAGTAATGTTTACAGCCATATCATCACCACGAGAATTTTCTCCAATCACCTGTCCTTCATAAATATCCTCTCCTGGATCTACAAAAAACTTACCTCTATCCTGTAATTTATCAATAGAATATGGAATTGCTGATCCTTTTTCCATAGACACTAAAGAACCGTTAATCCGCCCAGGAATAGCTCCTTTAAATGGCTGATACTCTTTAAAACGGTGTGCCATAATAGCTTCTCCAGCTGTAGCGGTTAACAATTGATTACGCAATCCAATAATCCCACGTGATGGAATTAAAAACTCACAAATCATTCGCTCCCCTTTGGCTTCCATACTCAACATTTCACCTTTTCTCATCGAAACCATCTCTACCGCTTTTCCAGAAACGTGCTCTGGCAAGTCGATGGTTAACTCTTCAATAGGCTCACACTTCTTACCATCAACCTCTTTAATAATTACCTGGGGTTGACCAATCTGTAATTCGTAACCTTCTCTTCTCATGGTTTCAATTAATACCGATAAGTGTAATACTCCTCGTCCAAAAACCATAAATTTATCTGCACTATCCGTATCGCTTACACGAAGTGCTAAGTTCTTCTCTAATTCTTTAGCTAAACGATCCTTGATATGTCGAGACGTTACATATTTTCCATCTTTACCAAAGAAAGGAGAATCATTAATCGTAAATAACATACTCATTGTAGGCTCATCAATAGCAATAGATTGTAGTGCTTCTGGATTTTCGATATCTGCAACAGTATCTCCAATCTCAAAACCTTCTAACCCTACTATAGCACAAATATCACCAGCTTCTACTTCCTCTACCTTCTTTCTTCCTAATCCTTCAAAAGTATGAAGCTCTTTTATTTTTGTTTTCTTTATCGTTCCATCCCTTTTTACTAAAGAAACTTGCATTCCTGTTGTTAAACTTCCACGTTGTAAACGTCCAATAGCAATACGTCCTGTAAATGAAGAAAAATCTAAGGATGTAATTAACATCTGCAAAGTACCTTCTTCTATTTTTGGAGCAGGAATATGTTCCATAACCATATCTAACAATGGCTCTACACTATCGGTTTGTTTTTGCCAATCATCACTCATCCAGTTGTTCTTTGCAGAACCATATACTGTTGGAAAATCTAACTGCCACTCTTCTGCCCCCAACTCAAACATCAAATCAAATACCTTTTCATGAACCTCATCTGGAGTACAGTTCTCTTTATCTACTTTATTAACAACCACACAAGGCTTTAGCCCTAAGTCAATTGCTTTTTGTAATACAAAACGGGTTTGAGGCATTGGGCCTTCAAAAGCATCTACCAATAATAATACGCCATCTGCCATATTCAATACACGCTCTACCTCTCCACCAAAATCGGCGTGACCAGGAGTATCGATAATATTAATTTTAGCACCTTTATATTGTACAGATACATTTTTAGACGTAATCGTAATCCCACGTTCGCGCTCTAAATCGTTATTATCTAAGATTAAATCGCCTGTGTTTTCATTTTCACGAAATAACTGACAATGATACATGATCTTATCTACCAAAGTAGTTTTACCGTGATCTACGTGTGCTATTATCGCAATATTTTTTGTAGTACTCATATACGCCTGATTTTAAGGGTGCAAATGTACATTATATTTTTGAGAGCAGTTCTCTTACAAGCATTATATTATTGAAAATAATTTTAAATCCAAAAAAATCTAAATGAGCTTTTTCTAATTCATTTGATATTTTAATCCAAATGGGTTAGAACATAGCTGATGCCATAAAATGATTTTTCTTTATTATTTTTCATTGTCAGTATAAGATATTTCTTGAAGCGCCTTTAAAATTGCATCCTGAAATCTTCCAGAAATCACTTGCCCCCAAGTTCTGGAATGTATATACTTTTTCTTTACTGAATCAATCAATGTTATACTTTGGGTGATGCTTATTTGATTATCAATGGAGTCAACTGCACTACTCAGCCCAAAAGATGAGTCTTCCTCAATCATGTTTTCATCGACAATGATAAACTGATGAAAAAACGCATAAATCATTGGAACAAATAGCACTTTGAATGCTATTTTAAATTTCATTTTTTCACATAACTTAGCGTAATTTACGTCCTTGAACTGAGGGTCAATTTTTAATACTACTATCCCCGAATTCATAAAAAAGTTTTTTTTCGTTAGTAGAAATACATCTTGCACCCCTTCAATCTTTATCTTCAAGTGTCGCTTTCTAAACTTGTACTGTTTCTCATTTTCAAAAATAGAATCACATATCTGATTAAAACCTTCGCTCATATTTTTTATATTTTTTTAACACAAAATAGCCATAACATCCTATTCACGCTACCCTATATCCAGTGTTACTTCTTAAATCATTTTTCGTAATACTAAAACGAAACAAGCATTAATACCATTAACAGCTTCAGTATTCAATTGTATACCATTACTATAGATCGACTATAGTAGAATGGAAAGTAACGAACATAAATTTAAAGTTAATTCGCAAATAGTATTCAAATTACACAACTCAGACGAACAACAGATGACCAAATTAAAGATACCACTACAAGAACCCAAAATTCTGAATTCGTAATTCTGATTTCGATAATGAAAAGCATATCTTTGGCACTTCTAAAAAAAGCAGATGGATCTTACAAAAATCAATAGGTTAAAAAACGTAGACGCTAATAACTTTTTCTTACTTGCTGGACCCTGTGCCATTGAAGGAGAAGATATGGCACTGCGCATTGCAGAGCGTGTAGTTGAAATTACTACGGCTTTAAAAATTCCTTATGTATTTAAAGGTTCATTTAAAAAAGCAAACCGAAGTCGTATGGACAGTTTTACGGGTATCGGTGATGAAAAAGCTTTAAAAATCCTTAGAAAAATAGGCGAAACCTTTGATGTACCTACAGTCACAGACATTCATACTAGTGAAGATGCTGATATGGCAGCGGCGTATGTAGATATTTTACAAATTCCTGCATTTTTAGTTCGACAAACTGATCTTGTGGCAGCAGCAGCGAAAACAGGTAAAACTGTAAATCTAAAAAAAGGACAATTTATGAGTCCTGAAGCCATGCAACATGCCATACAGAAAGTAAACGATAATGGCAATGATAACGCTATGATTACAGATAGAGGCACCATGTTTGGGTACCAAGATATGATTGTTGATTTTAGAGGAATCCCTACTATGAGGGGATATGCTACTACGGTTTTAGATGTTACGCATTCCTTACAACAACCGAATCAGTCTAGTGGTGTTACCGGAGGCCGACCTGATATGATTGAAACCATAGCACGAGCAGGCATTGCCTCAGGAGTTGATGGGCTATTTTTAGAAACACATTTTGACCCTGCTAATGCCAAAAGTGATGGTGCAAATATGCTGCACTTAGATCATTTAGAAAAACTATTACATAATTTAGTACAAATACGACAGACTATTAATTCTTTATAGCCCCCTCACTATTGAAAACTACACTACCCCTAATTTGTATGCTACTTATTGGCCATCTATTTTCGGCAACTGCCCAAGTAGATGATACTATGGGTAAGCGTATTAAAACCCAGAATAAAGGTAAAATGTACTTTTATTGGGGATGGAACACTGCTAGTTATAGTAATTCTGATATTCGTTTTAAAGGCAATAACTATGACTATACAATCCATAATGCTAGTGCACAAGACCGTATAAGCCCGATAAGTATAGACAAATACTTATATATTGGAAATATTACGATCCCACAAACCAATGCTAGGATAGGGTACTACTTTCATGATAATTGGAATGCTTCTATAGGGTTGGATCACATGAAATATGTATTAAATCAATACCAAACAGCCAGTGTTTCAGGAACGATTAATCTTGCAGAAACTGATGAAGGCACACAATTATTTAACGGTCAATACAATACTACAGACACTATTTTGTATGAAGAATTTACCACTCTTGAACATACCGATGGTCTCAATTACATTCATTTAGAAGTAGCTCGTGTAGATAATATAGGAGATTACCTCGCGATTAATCCAGATATTATACAGATCAATATTACTGAAGGCTTGGGCGCAGGAGTGCTATACCCCAAAACAAATGCTAAAGTACTAAACAAAGAACGTTATGACCAATTTCATGTTTCTGGATATGGGATCGCACTGAAAGGTGGCATCAACATCACCTTCTTCAAGAATTTCTTTATTCAAGCCGAACTTAAAGGCGGATTTATTGATTTGCCCAACATTAGAACCACTACAAATAAAAGTGATAGTGCTTCACAACATTTCTTTTTTGTACAGCAGAATATTACGTTTGGCGGTGTTTTTCGACTCTTTAATCGAAAGAAAAAAAGTAAGCTTCCGTTACAGTAACAACGATATACCTATATCCATTTTAAACAGGACAACAATCTATTTCAAAGAATCTACTATTTAAACTTAGTGCTGCCACATGACAGCCCTACCTTTTATAGCTTAAACCTATCATATAACTAAGCTTTATTTCTGTTATTAATACAGATAATATGGGCGCGCCCATTAAGGCGAAGGTGCTTTCATACGAAAACCCTCATCCTAACCTTCTCCCAAAGGGAGAAGGAACCAAAATTAACCACTGTACCTTTACCGCTATACAGTAAACGAAATTATAGGACGTTCATCGATTCTATAGAATGATCGTAGGCATAAATGCTTTAAACCATAAAAAATAAAGTATTTTTATACCGCAATAAAACTACACCAAAACCACAATTACTATGTTGAAATTAAAACTACACATTAGTTTTTTTTTACTTATTCTTATAGGTACAAGCATGGTATGCCAAGCGCAAAAAAATATCACTATTGAAGGTACTATACTCGATAAAAAAACACAGCAAACACTCCCCTTTTGCAATATCATAGTAGAAAATGCTGCGATAGGAACCGTATCAAATGAAAATGGTTTCTTTGAACTTACGCTAAGTGATCGGTATGCCAATAGCGCTATCATTTGTTCTTTTGTAGGGTATCAGAATACCAAAATATTAATTTCTAAGTGTAAAGGCGCTTCAAAAAAAATATACCTTACTGAAGACACTAATTCTTTAGAAGAAATTGTAATCACAACAAAAAGCAAATACAAAGAACTGATTACTGAAGCTATTTCCTTATTCCCTGAAAACTATAGTCAGCAACCCGTATATTTAGATACGTATTATCGAGAATTGACCCAAATCGATCAACAATACACTAAATTCTCGGATGCGGCATGCACGCTATACTATGCGCCATACAATGATTCTTTGAAAGTTTCAAAATCTAGAAACGAATACATGCAATTTAATCATCCTGTAGCACAAAAAAAGAATATTCCATTTCCTGAACCGGCTTCTTATTATGCAGACTATAGAGACCAAGCCAATATTATTGCGTTACGCAGAAGCGATAACCTACAAAATTACAAAGTACTATCACAATCTAAAACACTTCACTCCATAGATACTGAAGACTTAAAATGGTTAGAAAATAACGAAATCGGAGGAGGACCGTTGCGGCTTACCGGAGCAGATAAAGTAAAGCGAAAAGCAGATTTCTTTGACCCAGAACTTCATAAACACTATCGATTTTCATTACTGAAGCATAGTACTTATAATAATCGTCCAGTATATATTATTGCTTTTCAACCTAAAAACGACGCCCTTCTCACTACAAAATACAAAGGTAGCATCACAATGGACAAAGAGAGTAAAGCAATTATAGGCTACCAATATCGGCTTACATCAAAAGCGAAACAACGATTGAATAGAAAATATGGAACGCAATTAAAGACACGCCCTTCATTAGAGCGAAAAACAAAAATGAAATTCATAAGTCGAGTCACCGAATTACTCAATTATGAAGTATTTGTTACGTATTCTTCTTTTAATGGCAAATGGTATTTAAAACGCGTTAAATCCATAAATACCTATACTAATTTTGGTGACTTTTTTGAGACGTACCCAGCAATAACAACATCGGAATTCATTGTAAATGCGATGCACTTACAAAATGTCCATCCTTTTCCTGAACCTGATATTTTTTATAGCACATTCTCTAATGCTTTATTTGATTATGAACTTGCTTACGATCCTAAATTCTGGAAAAACTATAGTATCATCGTACCCACAGGTGTGCTAGGAACTGCATTAAAAGATCTAGAGGCTAAGAATAGTTTAGAAGAACAGTTTACAGCAAAACATAATATGCAGTAGTAGTATAACTACTGTACATCTACGCTATTAAGAATTTGATTATTAAAAGATTAAGTTCAAAAAACCATCAATTTGATTTCTTTAACAAAGGAAAAGTAACTTGTCCTTTATAGAAAAGAGTATAAAGCCCTTCTATAAACTCAGGATATCGATAGGTTTTGAGTCCAAAATGATTTGTCTTCTTGAGACGAAAAGAACGATACAAACCCTTATCTGAATTTCACACTCCCGTATCAAGACTAACGTATTTTATATTCATCGAACTCTGTTAATACATTTTCTTCTATAACTAGGTTTGACCTTATCCTCATAGTATAAAGACCTATAAAATTAATGTGAAAGGAGGGCACAAAACGAATTCTATGTTATCCCTTACGAATTCTAGAACACCTCTCAAAAAGAATGGGTACTCCCCTACTTTTGAACTCAATAACATTAAAA
>CALFCI010000092.1 GCA_937951135.1 uncultured Aquimarina sp.
TTAAGAAACATGAGTCAAGAACCAAGACAGCTGTAGAAACGAGTAACTAAAGACGAATACGTTAATCCGTTTTTTTTGCGAACACCCGATACCTGAAACCCGAAACCCAAATAAAAAAATGCTAAGCAACGAAGAAAAACAACAATACAACCGTCATCTTATTTTAGATGAGATTGGTACTCAAGGACAAGAAAAACTAAAGGCAGCCAAAGTATTGGTGATTGGTGCAGGAGGATTGGGGTGTCCCGTATTACAATACCTTACCGCAGCGGGTGTGGGTACAATTGGAGTGATTGATAATGATGTGGTAGATCAATCTAATTTGCAACGACAGATCTTATATACGATTGACGATATAGGGAAACCCAAAGCAGAAGTTGCTGTAGCCCGATTATCTAAATTGAACCCTTTTGTATTTTTTAAAACCTATGTTGAAAAATTAGATATCGACAATGCAATAGATACTATAGAGAGTTATGATATTGTAGTCGATGGAAGTGATAATTTTCCAACACGGTATCTTGTAAACGATGCCTGTGTATTAGCAGATAAGCCTTTGGTATTTGGGTCTATTTTCAAGTTTCAAGGGCAGGTAACGGTATTTAATTATAAAGGGGGACCAACATATCGGTGCTTGTTTCCGGATCCTCCTGCACCGGATACCGTGCCTAATTGTTCGGCTATAGGCGTGTTAGGTGTATTACCCGGAATTATAGGAAGTCTACAAGCAAATGAGGTGATTAAAATGATCACAGGGATAGGACAGGTATTAGACGGTAAATTGATGTATATGGATACATTAACGATGGAACAACAAATCGTCAATTTTCAAAAGAATGAAGAGCTCACTATAGCAGTTTTAGCAACAGATTATGATTTTTTCTGTGGTATAGGAATTCAAGATACTAATATCGTTGAAATCTCGGCAGAAGCACTAGAGAAAGATCGAGAACAATACGAGGTATTAGACGTAAGAACGGTTGCCGAATTTGAACAATTTAATATCGGAGGGATTCATATTCCTTTAGATGAATTATCTGCCAGAATCAAAACAATCATTACTACAAAGCCACTAGTAGTATGTTGTCAAACAGGAATACGAAGTAAACGTGCCATAGAAATATTAAGTGAAGAACGAGATGATCTCGAAGTGTTGAATTTAAGGTCAGGCTTACTAGCGTATCCAGGGTAGCTAATGAAAACGGTATAGCAAAAAGAGGTATACAGTGTTATCCGTATACCCCTTGATTTTTTTCTATATATGGAATTGGTAGTATATATTTGCATATAACTTTTTCGCATATTGAATAGCTTACTATTACTATTTTAAAATCTAAAATCTAAAATCTAAAATCTAAAATCGTAAATTGGATTACTACTCATTAAAACTAGATACAATAGTTTCTGGAGTGGTGTCTTGATTATCATTCCAAGCAAAACTTTGTTGTAAGCTCACGTACTTTACAATAGCCTCACTAGTGTATTTTTTTTCTGTTCTTAGAATGTTTCCTTGGATTCCGTATTCTTGGTTAGGAAATATGTATTGTTCATCTGCAGCTCCTATCTCACAGTATACATTTTCTAGCATTGGTAGCGCGATACAATCGTTGGTTTCTGTTAGTATAAAATAACGTGCCTCTACATGTGCACAACATGCCAAGTATTCTACTTCTACTTTTATAATTTCTTCAACGCCTTCAAGTCCTGGATTCTCTAGTGTGCTGATAAATATTCCTTCAAGAAGTTCAGTGTCTTCAAGAACAAAAGCAGTTATTTTTTCATCAACCTCTCCAGCTTTCATTAGCTGTATTGTGTATGGAGGGTATTCCTCTCCTTTATTCTGAATCGCTTGTGTTATGGTATAGGAATCGTTTTGAATAAACTCTTGCGCTGTTGCGATTTGAAAGCCTATTAGTATAACGATATAAGTGATTAGATTTTTCATGATATTCTTTTTTTGTTTGATTATTTACATCAAAAGTAGCGGGATACAAGTGCATATATCATGAAGCTTTAGAATTCGTAGCGTATAAACTAGAATTCGTCATCACCTTCTGAAAATAATGCAGGCTTACTGATGCTATTCATGAATAAGTTCTTATTTTTAAATCATTGTTGTTCGGTTAAAACTATTTAAAAATCTCTGGGGTTACTATTTCCATTTTTTTAAAAGTATCCGGTTTAAAAAAGAAATAAACAAAATGCTGTGATTCAGTATTTTAACATAGTAGTCTTGGTTCTTGATTCTAAAAAGCAAAGCGTTCTAGATTCTTTGCCAGACAACAATGTTTTTAAATGATAAAGTATGCTCTATGTCACAATTCAAACCGTTATTCTTATTTATATTTTGTAGTATCTATGCACTATCATTGAATGCACAAGAATCAGATACGGAAATACCTGTAACAAAGGAAAAAAGTACTTGGGAGCTTCTTAAATACGATGGGGCGTCTGCTTTTGGAGGTATTAAACATGTCTATATCCGTCCTGCGCATTGGAAAGAAAAAGATTTTGTGACTTTAGGTGGTATTATTGCAGGCGCTTTAGTCCTATATACTCTTGATAAACCAGCAAATACGTATTTTGAAAATCAAAGAGATGATATCCCACATATAGTTAGAGAAGCTGGGTTCCGCTTTGGTAAACCATTGTTAAATTATGGATTGACTACAGGGGTGTACACGTTTGGATTATTAACTAAAAACAAAAAGATTCGCAAAACAGGAGTGCTGCTTATTGCTTCTGCTACTGCGGGAGGTATTATTCAAAGTATTAGTAAGACTATCGCCGGACGTGCTCGGCCGACTTTGAATGAGGGTAATGATAGTTTTAAATTCTATAGTAGTGAAGCCGAGCGTCACTCTTTCCCTTCTGGGCATGCTTTATTGTCTTTTACTACAGCCTATGCCATTGGGAAACAATTTAAAAACCCTTATATCAAGGGAGGCATATATGCTTTAGGGCTTGTTACTCCAATATCGCGTCTTTGGGAAGGCGCTCATTGGCTAACCGATGTAGGTCTTGGTATTGCTCTTAGTGTTATTATGGTAGATGGTATTGATAACTATCTAAACAAAAAAGAACGGTATGTGTATGATAGTAAAAAGGTAAAGATCAAATGGGATTTACGATTAGGTGTTGGACAATTAGGTGTGGTTGGTCATTTCTAACGATCAGAAAAGTCTAGTGTTATTTTGTGGAATCTCTAATAATTAAAGAGGTTTTTACAATAGTAGTTTGGTGTTTATGATACGTTTCGACGCCTTCTAATTGTTTGATGAGTACTGCTACGGATTGTTGACCCATGGATTGCGCATGTTGTGATACGGTTGTCAGTTTTGGATACGAGTACTTTGATAAAAGCCCATCAGAAAACCCAATAATAGAAATATCTGTAGGGACTTTATATCCTAATTTTGTAGCCATGTTTATTGCGGTTACAGCCTCCTCTTCTTCCAGTGCAAATATTCCGTCGATTTCTGTGTCTCTTAAGAAAGATTCTATATCGTTTTCAATAGTTGTTTTGTCGGTTATGTGCAATTCTATTAATGTAACTTCATGATGTGCGAGCACTGCTTCTCTAGCGCCTTCTAATCGCAATTTCCAGACGCTAAGATCAAAAACCCTAGAAATCACAGCAATTCTTTTACAGCCTATAGTGATTAAATGATTAACGGCTGCTTTTGCTCCATTTTTATCATCTACAATAACCTTATCACATGGAATGTCATTGCTTACACGATCAAATAGTACCAAAGGAATTTGATCTCTTTTTAACTCCATTAAATGATCTAATATATTAAGCTGTTGCGTTTCTTTACTTAAGGATAAAATAAATCCATCTACACTACTATAATTAAGCATTTCGATATATTCTACTTCTTTCTCATAAGATTCATTAGTGATACAGGTTACAATCTTATATCCGTTTTTTGTAGCTTCCTGTTCAATTCCAGATAATATTTTAGCAAAAAAAGGATTCGATATTTTAGGTAATAATACTCCTATGGTTTTCGTGATATTACTTTTTAAGCTAACCGCTAAAGCGTTGGGTCTGTAGTTGTAAAAACTTGCTAATTCGTGAACTCTATCTGTCGTTTTTTGACTGATTTCGGAATCGTTTTTTAGAGATTTTGAGACCGTAGATATTGATAAATTTAGCTCTTTTGCTAGCTGTTTTAGGGTTACTTTTTTTCTCATAATGAATAGAAACGGTTTGAAAAGAATAGGCGTGTCAACTATTTATAAACCTGAGTTCGATGTAAGAAAATCACGTCAATTCGAGTGATTCGCCGAAGGAGAATTGTATCGATTCCCGAGGCTTCGGGAGTGGTTTTTGTTATAAAAAAGCTGATCTCGATACATTTTCTCTTCGTTACACTACGAAAAAAACACTCTCCCGAAGCCTCGGGATGACGGTTTTTTAACTATTTTGACTTCTATCGAACTCAGGTTATAAAATAGTATGGTGTTGGATGCACAAAATACGATTTTTTATTGAGTTATGTAAAATTGTCGTATCGCTTTGTTGGATTCAAAAGTGTGTTTTAAGGCGTCATACAATTTATGGATAACCATTTCGTCTGAGTACATGATAAAAAATAGTTATTCTCTATGTAAAGTTGCATCATCACTTTGTAATTCAGACCTACTAGGTTTTCAAAACCTAGTAGGTCTAACAGAGCAAGTATCTCTAAAATTTTGATTATCAAAAGTCTAAAGCATAACGACTAATTTTTGTCATGTGCTAAACCATTTCGTATGTGCGATTCTAAGACTTTATATTGTAGGGATTGGCTCTTTTTTTAAAGGAATAGATGGTGAGACCTAAAGATTGTAAGACGTTGAAATGAGTTCATTGAGATATTTGAAAATAGAAAAATGAAACCGGAAATTTAGCCACTAGTTCATATTTACAATCGACTGACAACTATCACTAAAAAAATACTCAATACCTAATACTATGTACTTGGTACTAAAACAGTACTTCATTCGCATTTTGTATGCGAAATAGTCAAGAATAAACTGTAGTACTGTTGTTTTGAAGGTGTCAAAATAGAAAGAATACTATATTTGATTTGTAAACGTTATATTTTTTAAAATTTTAGAGTAATTTTAAGGTATTACTAACGACTATTAACATAAAGAATACCATGTCAAAAACATACTATGATCCTTCAGACTTGCGAAAATTTGGTAACATTACAGAGTGGAATAAAGAGCTTGGCGAGAAATTCTTTGATTATTATGGTAAAGTCTTTGAAGAAGGAGCATTAAGTGCACGAGAAAAATCATTAATTGCGTTAGCAGTATCGCATGTCGTAAAATGTCCGTATTGTATAGATGCATATACCAAAGACGGTTTACAACGTGGTATTACTAAAGAAGAAATGATGGAAGCAGTGCATGCCGGAGCCGCTATAGAAAGTGGTGCTACTTTGGTACATAGTGTACAAATGATGAATAAATACGATAAATTATCAATGTGAGCAGGCTGTTCAGTGTACGGTAGTAAAACGGGATAGATCTAGATATATCATTATTGCTAATGGTCAATTAGAAATTTTAAACACTGGTATTGTAACTTAGTTGATAAGGGGTGTAAAGATAGCTTTGCTATCCGACTTAAACGATCAACTAACAACCATCAACGATCAACTAAAATATATGGCTATAAAGTCACTACAGAAAAGAAATGATGATTTAGCCAATGCGAATCGTCAATTAGAAATTTTAAACAATGGTATTTTTGCCTCTGGTGAATTGCCGAAATTTGCAGATCAAATAGCCAAAACAGGTCACACTGCTTTGCGTCCTAAAAAATTAGAAATTCTACAAATTAATGTAGGATATATGTGTAATCAAGTATGTGAACACTGTCATGTAGATGCGGGACCTGATCGTAAAGAAATTATGACTAGGGAAACGATGCAACAATGTTTGGACGTTATTGCAACTACTGGTGCGCACACATTGGACCTTACGGGAGGTGCTCCCGAAATGAATCCAAACTTTAGATGGTTTGTAGAAGAAGCGAGTAAAGCAGGGATTAAAGATTTTATTGTACGGAGTAACTTGACAATTATTAGAGCCAATAAAAAGTATTACGATCTTCCTGATTTTTTTAAGAAGCACAATATCCATGTCATCTCTTCTATGCCACACTGGACCAGAGGTAAAACAGATAAGCAACGTGGTGATGGTGTTTTTGATAGTTCAATAAAAGCGCTACAGGAACTGAACGAAAGAGGATACGGAATGCCTGATAGTACACTTAAACTAGATTTGGTCTATAACCCATCGGGTGCATTTTTGCCAGGAGATCAAATGGCGATGGAAAAAGATTTTAAAAAAGGATTATGGGATGATTTTGGAATTCAATTTCACCAATTGTTTGCCATTACCAATTTGCCGATTAGTAGATTCTTGGATTATTTAATCGCTTCAGATAACTATGAAGATTATATGTATTCCTTAGTAGAGGCTTATAACCCTAGTGCTGTAGCGAATGTTATGTGTACCAATACCATTTCGATAAGTTGGGACGGATGGTTATATGATTGTGATTTTAACCAGATGCTTGGACTAAAAGTAGCGAGTAAAGTGAAGCATATTAAAGAGTATAATGAAAGCATATTAGAGGATAGAGATATTGTTATTTCGCAACATTGTTATGGATGTACTGCTGGGTCAGGAAGTAGTTGCCAAGGAACAGTGGTGAGTTAGTGTTGAGGAAATAGAACAGAGAGAATAGATGTTTTTTTATGAAAAATGCCTGAGGATATGACAGAAAATGATAATACTTTGGTTTTTAACGGGATATGTCTTCCTGGGAAAGAAATAAAAGCGAGCTGTTTTTTTAGTCTTTCCCGAGGATGAGGATTCGAGATTGTCTCTTGTCCCGATACCTCGGGGGTTAAAACATTACAAACGATTATATCCTTGAAAAAAGTTACTTAATTACTATTTCTCAGATGCTTGCTGATTTTTGTTATGTACTAAGCCGTTTTTTATAAAAAATGTATGTGCCATATTCATACTGTTCTGAGTATTGTAAAGCCATTTTGAATCCTATTGAATTACATTATGAAACGAATAGTTAGCATAATATTTTACATCGTACTGGTATTTCCTATGCGGATTAATGCTCAAGAAACTATAGATGCTTTGCTAAAAAAGTATACAGATCAGAGTGTTCCATATATTCATGCAGAAACACTGGACACTATAAAGGATAGCATAACACTTCTAGATGCTAGAGAACAAGAAGAGTACAACGTGAGTCATCTTAAAAATGCAATTTATGTAGGGTATACTCATTTTACGATGGAGACCGTAATTGCTAAAAAAATTGCTAAAGATAGCCCGATAGTAGTGTATTGTAGTCTAGGAGTTCGCTCTGAGGATATTGCGGAAGAACTACAAAAAGCAGGGTATACTAATGTGTCCAATCTATATGGTGGTATTTTTAAATGGAAAAATGAAAGTTTTCCTGTGATTGATAGTACAGGTACTCCTACAGAAAATGTACATGCCTATGATAAAACATGGGGGAAATGGCTCAAAAAAGGAAAGAAAGTGTATTAACACTATTGCATCTGCTAAGTTCAAAACAGTAAATTGTATCACAAAAAAATAAGAATTAAGTGCATTCCAAAAGAACATCAAAATAAGCTTTTCAAATAGATAATACCATTTTAATGCTATAGTATCATCCGATTACCGAGATCTTAAAAAACATACAATTTGAATACAACAAATCTTTTACTCATTTTTACCCGAAACCCCGAACTTGGCAAATGCAAAACTCGATTAGCCGCAACAATAGGAGATCAAGCAGCATTAACTATTTACAAGTTTTTACTATCACATACCGTTAACATTACAAAAAATCTAAACGTACATAAAGAAGTACAGTATTCTGTGCAAATACGGGAGCATGATATTTGGGATGCCACTATTTATGATAAGAAGCAACAACAAGGCACAGATCTAGGAGCTCGAATGGAACATGCCTTTGCACAAGGGTTTGCAAAAGGATTTGAAAATATTGTGATTATTGGAAGTGATCTATATGATCTAAATCAAGAACATATAGAACAAGCATTTGAGGCTTTAACAACCACCGATTATGTGATTGGTCCAGCAATCGATGGAGGGTATTATTTATTAGGGATGAAATCCTTAACTTCGCGTCTATTTGCTAATAAAAAATGGGGAACAGCTAGTGTTCTCAAAGAAACATTAGTAGATTTAACTCACGAAACCGTAACCATATTAGAAGAACGTAATGATGTAGATGTTTATGAAGACATTAAAGACATTGACGTTTTTCAACAATTTTTAAGCACATAATACCTATGCAAAAACAGATTCAAGAAACAACAGCGTATTTACAAGATAAAGGATTTGAAAACCCAGAAATTGGGATTATACTGGGCACTGGATTAGGACAACTTATTGATGAAATTGAGGTGGTCACTGCTATAAGCTACAACCATATTCCTAATTTCCCTACAGCTACCGTAGAGTTTCATAAAGGAAAACTAATTTATGGAATACTTGGAGGAAAAAAGGTTGTCGTGATGCAAGGACGTTTTCATTTATATGAAGGCTACACGCTACAAGATGTAACATATCCTGTGCGAATCATGCATAGTTTAGGGATTAATACTTTATTAGTTTCTAATGCTTCTGGAGCCATTAATCTCAACTATAAAAAAGGAGAGTTAATGTTGATCGGCGATCATATTAATTTACAAGGGGGCTCACCACTTGCTTTTAAAGGTGTTGAAAAACTGGGATCTCGCTTTACAGATATGAGTGCTCCCTATGACACTAAGATAAATGCTGTAATAACAAAAATTGCTAAGGAGAATAATATTACCCTTCATAAAGGGGTGTATGCCTCTGTGGTAGGGCCTCAGCTAGAAACTAGAGCAGAGTATCGGTACCTTAGTATCATAGGCGCGGATGCAGTAGGGATGAGTACTGTGCCTGAGATTATCGTAGCCAATCACTTAGGTATTCCTGTAGCAGCAGTATCCGTATTAACAGATGAGTGCGATCCAGAGCATCTGAAACCTGTGAATATCGATGAAATTATAGCTATGGCAGCCAAAGCTGAGCCGGATATGATTACGCTATTTAAAACATTAATCCAATCTTTGTAAATACCAATTGAAAGGTTTACCCCTGCAAAACGACTAGTACTAGTAGTCCCAAAATAAAAAGTCACTATTATCTAAAAACAGTATAGAATTATATGAGTTACTTAGACACCACTCACGACGTATATAAAGAAGCGGCATTAACTCCAGATGTTGGTTTATGTTGTACGACAAATCCAATATGGGAGCTTCCCGGATTGACCATTCCTAAGATCATGCAAGAAATGAACTATGGATGTGGGAGCACTGTGAATTCTAGAGATCTAACCAATAGCCCAAAGACCTTATATGTTGGTGTTGGTGGCGGTATGGAATTGTTGCAATTTGCTTACTTTTCACGTCAAAAAGGAGGAGTGATTGGTATAGATGTTGTGCAAGAAATGCTAGAGGCTTCTCGTAAGAATTTTATAGAAGCAGAAGCTCAAAATGATTGGTTTAAGAGTGATTTTGTAGATTTAAAATACGGAGATGCATTAAATTTACCGGTAGTAGATAATAGCATTGATATAGCCGCTCAAAATTGTTTGTTTAATATTTTCAAAGCAGATGATCTTAAAAAAGCTATTGAAGAAATGTATAGAGTTTTGAAACCACATGGACGATTGGTAATGAGCGATCCTACTTGTGAACAACCGATGAATGACACATTGCGTAATGACGAACGTTTACGAGCATTATGCCTGAGTGGAAGCCTTCCTATTGCCGAATATGTAAAAGCATTAACCGATGTTGGTTTTGGGACTATCGAAATTAGAGCTCGCAAACCGTACCGCATATTGGATCCAAAAAATTATGATACCGAAGAGTTGATTTATATCGAGTCGATAGAAGTTGCTGCCATTAAAGATCCTATGCCAGAAGATGGACCTTGTATCTTTACAGGAAAAGCGGCTATTTACTACGGAGATGAAGATTATTTTGACGATAAAAAAGGACATGTCTTATTGAAAAATCAGCCGATTGCAGTATGTGATAAAACAGCCGACGCATTGGCATTGTTACAACGTGATGATGTTTTTATAAGTGAATCGACGTATCATTATGATGGCGGAGGGTGTTGTTAAGCATTTTCGTTTTTAGTAGTGAAGCAAAAGGTGTGTTTTTGAGCTAAATAAAGAAATTCTAAAAGGCAAGGTAATTCATGCTGTTTTGTATCGATATTTAGGGATTGCTTCTTGTAATTAAGACGGGATTGATTTTTTACTATGAACGTGAATGTAGTTTAAGCCATTAGAAAAATAATACGAATTATTCTGAATTATCTGTTTCTAATATATAATCCGGTTTAGGTGGTATTTATTTGGTAATCAATTTTTTAACTCTATTTTTTTAAGCATTGAAATTTCGTGATTACGCTTGAGGGCGTAAGTAAAAGGAATATTATGCTATGATATGCTATTTGTATCTATTACAATGTGATTAATATTATATTTTTAATTATTTTTGTAAATTATTAAAATGATAAAAGAATTATAGTATATTTCATCTAAGTACATGACGAAAAACAGTCGCTATACTTTAAGTTTTTGATAATCATTGTTTTATAGTTAGCTCTGTTAGACCTACTAGGTTTCCGAAACCTAGTAGGTCTAGATCACAAAGTAATGATGCAACTTTGAATCGAGAACAATTATTTTTTGTCATGTACTCAGATATTTCATAGTATAAATTCTGTAAAAATAAGTAAGTATTTTTTTGAAAAAATCATGGAGATAGGGGATGCAAAATTACTTAATTGTCAAACTAAACCTAAAATAACGTAAGTGTATGAAAAATGTAATTTCTCATAAAATTGAGGTGCTTGGAGAAACTGGAACCTTCAATGTAGATGTTGCTTTGCAATCTGAAAATGATGGAGTTTCGATATATGATATTAACTTTTCTTCTGCAGTTGAAGCAGAGCCTCAAAAAGTTACTTTAAAATGGAAAGTGCCTGCGTTAAATGTGAAAGGAATTTGGAAGCCAACTGCAGATTTTGCAAAGCGAATTATGGCAGATTGGGAGTTATTACCTGTGGACTCAAGAGTTTCTATAGACTCTCCTGTAATTTCTTTATTTGGTCATGATGATAGTAATGCAATTACTTTTGCCTGTTCTGATGCTATTAATACTATAGAGTTGGACGCTGTATACAGAGAAGAAGATGATTTTATCTATTGTCAAATCTCATTTTTTACAGAGCGTTACCAAAAAATATCAAATTATACAGCACAAGTACGTATTGACCAGAAATCACAACATTTTGGAAAATCTATTGAAGCTGTGGGGCAGTGGTGGAGTACTTTTAAGAATTTAAAGCCTACTCCGGTACCAAGCCTAGCTAAAAAACCGGTATACTCTACCTGGTATAATTATCACCAAGCTTTAGATGAAGACCAATTGTTGAGAGAATGTAAAATTGCTGCGGATCTAGGATACGAGCTAATTATCTTGGATGATGGTTGGCAAACAATGGATGAAAATCGTGGTTATGATTATACTGGAGATTGGGAACCCGATCGTTTTCCAGATGTAGTTGGGTTTGTGAAAAAAGTGCATGACACTGGAATGAAAATTGCATTTTGGTATTCCGTTCCCTTTTGTGGGCAAAAATCTAAAGCCTACCAAAAGTTTAAAGGGAAGTTCTTAACCGAAGATCATCGTTGGGCACCTGTATTTGATCCCCGATATCCAGAGGTAAGAAAACACTTGATCGATATTTACGTACACGCAATTACCGAATGGAAATTAGATGGGTTTAAATTAGATTTTATAGACGATTTTAAAGTATATCCAGAAACGGTATTGACCCAAGAAGATGGAAGAGATTATTCTTCAGTAAACGAAGCTGTAGATCGATTATTAACAGATGTAATCAATGCATTAAGAGCAGTAAATCCAGATGTTGTGATTGAGTTTAGACAAAAATATACAGGACCAGCAATGCGTAAATATGGAAACATGTTTAGGGCTTTTGATTGCCCGGGAGATTCTGCAATGAATAGACTTCGTATCGCAGATATCAGGATGTTGGCTGGAAATACAGCGGTACATAGTGATATGTTTACCTATCATAATGACGATACTGTAGAAAATAAAGCATTGCAAGTCGTAAATACCTTATTTGGTGTGCCTCAGTTATCAATAGTGCTAGAGCAAGCTACGGAACAAGAATTAGCAATGTTGCGTTTTTATACTAAGTATTGGAATGATAATGCAGATGCTTTAATCAATGGTGAATTTATAGCTTCAAAGCCATTAGCAAATTATCCTATAGTGAAATCAAAACAAGGGGATACTACAATTATAGGAGTATATGACGATTATATTGTTGATCTTAATGAAGCGACCAATATTATGGATATCATTAACGGACAAATTACAACAAAAGTAATCTTAAATAATACGGAAAACTATGGTGCGTACCACTGTGAAGTTTTTGATTGTATGGGAGAAAAAGTAAATGAATTGGATGTGATGTTATTGATGGGAGTTTTACAGATTAAAGTGCCTCCATGTGGTTTAATTCGATTACAGAAAAGTGTAGGGTAATAATAATATACTCAGGTTTTAGGTGACGCAATGCACTATCTAGATTGAAGTTGATATCGTGAATATGCTTCAGTGTTGAGTGTATTAATTCAACATGCATTAATCTATTATATAACTAAGTTTTTTCAGCAGATGACAAAAATTAGTAAAACACCAAAATAGCACTAATTAAGATACCTATTTCGAGTATATAATCTTTTGTAATGTTCTAGGAATCAAGAGGCAAGAACCAAGACTAAAAAACATGAAATCATTCCTTTTCTTATCAGAATTTAAGCGGTTATGGTTTTGAAAATCAATTAATTATGATTTTAATCGTGTGCTTGACTAAGTTTTATTAATCCCATTAATAATCAGTTAGCATAGTGCCTTTAGCTAAGGGCAAACAGCTATTCCGAAACGTCGGAAGCTAAACATGCGTATTGTTACATTAGTTCTGTTATCCATATAGATAATATGGGCTCCTCCATTGATGGACTGAGTTCGATTATTGCGAGATTAAGTTCAAAATCGTCAAATCGAGTGCTTTGACGAAGGAAAAGTGTATCGAGCCCTTCGACAAAGCTCAGGTTTTATGTAAGCAAGTGGTATAGATCGGGTGTATAACCGATATAGTATAACAAAGAGATGGTCTGAAAAGGGGGGAAAGCAACTGTGGTGTATTATAAACTATCCACATGCGGATAGCGTTGGTCATACGCTATTTTGAGATGTGTTAGTTTTTTAAAGAAAGCAGCGTTTTCTTTTAGGGTAGTATTGTTTTTAAAATTCACAAATTTACCCTGTGCATGAATACTGATACCCTCAGTTTTGTATATATACAATTGGTAGTAGGGAATTACCCATGTAAAGGACTGCAATCCTTTTATTATGGTTACTAGAATACCATTGGGGCGCAATTCAATATTGCCATAATTGATATCGGCGACAGTATTTAAGTATTGCTTGATCGTAATACTTACATCACCAATCATCATTCTTTTACACCCGATACCTTTCATTTGTATCGATTGCCAAAGAGAAAAGGGTTTTCCTACGGAACTATTAATCCGTTTTGTAACCTCTTTATCACGATATGTAGTTTCTAATATCATTTTAATCCACATTGTGGAGTTTAATTCTCCAAGGCTTGCCTGGAAATGTGAAAAATAGATACCCACTGGTTGACTCGTGAGCTTGCTACGAGGTAGCTTACTTATTATGAAATCATTATAATGCTACAATGAAAAGAGATGAGGTGTATCGTTTTACGTTAAAGGGGTGCACCCTTTAGTCTTTTTTCAATTTTTTGTTTCTTAACAGTAAGACGTTTCATAACATCCATAAGTTCAGGATCTTTCGTTTCTTTATAAATTTCGTTAATGCTTAATATGAGTGCCTTAGCTTCTCTTGATGCAGAAACCCTATCACTAGTACTCATATTACTCATTTTTCTATTTTCAAATTCTAATGCTTTTTCTAGTATATCCATAACTGCAATATAATATAAATATAAATATAAAAAATGTTAAAGAGATGCGCAATTTTATTAAACAAAATAATGCGTATTTCTGTAATATTTTTAAATTAGTATTCCACCGTATAACAATGTTATTTTGTACAGTTTTCAACTTTGACAAAGCGCTAGTGCACTATACCGCTGAAGTGTTAAAGTTAGTGGTAATAAGTTCTTTTGATACCTACAAATTTGATGCCAATAATACATCAAGTACTTCAGATAAAAATAGTAAACAATCGATTTACAATGGACTATTCGTATACCACATCCGGGCCAGTTATTTATCCTAAAATAAAAATGGTAGCGCAAAAGTTAATCATTACGGCTATGCCAAAGAAAAAAGGAGATATGATATATGGAAGTCTCTATTTTAAAGGGAAATGTGAATCAGATTGCCATGAAGATGTCGAGATTATAGGTGATTTTAAAGGAAAATTATAATGATACCGTACCCTTGTCTTTATGGATGTGAATTATATAATTAAAGGGATGTAATCGACAAGTCTATTTTTTAAAACTTACAATCGAATACGCTTTTTTTAACAATAGAAGGCATATAATGCATGATAAAGACATATTTAGTTTGGAATTCATTAACAATATTGGGGTATAATAGTATAGATTCCTAAATTATAGTTAATTTACATATACGCTTTTTATTTAAACTAAAAATTTGTATTTTTGTAAAAAATTTAATATATGGAATTAGTTGAAAAGGCTATGGAGTTCGAAGGTAGGAAAATGAGTAATATGTCTACTAGTGATCGAGTTGCTGCATCAAGAGAAGCTAAGGCACTCATATTAAGCATTAATGAAGTTTACAAAGAGACCAAGGACAACGAGTTAATGGATATTATGAAATTGCTTACTGCAAAAAAACGTAAAATAGAAAAACGTCTTAAAGGCGTGCCAACTGTATAAATAACACTACACATTAATAAGCTTCTAAGAAGCTGAACAAAAAAAACTATCTGCATTAAAATGTAGATAGTTTTTTTGTTTAAGATTATCAGTAATAGGTCTGGCTTTTGAAAGCTCGCCCCGGATAAGTCAACTACCTCGGAGCAAGCCCACTAGGTGTTCATCGGACACCTGTTTTTTACATTTCGAGGCAAGCCTCGGAGAAGTAAACTCCACAATGTGGATTAAAAACAGTACTAAAAAAGCGTAGCTTTGTAAGTGTACTATAGGAACTAAATACTATTTATGGGATATAATATTGTGTTAATTGAACCAGAGATTCCAACAAATACAGGAAATATAGGTCGACTAAGTTTGGCTACAGGGTCGACCTTGCATTTGGTAAAACCTTTTGGTTTTGAGTTGAATGATAAGCGGGTAAAACGCGCAGGTTTGGATTATTGGAAACATATTTCACTAAAGATATATGAAAATATTGACGAGTTTTTTGAAGTAAATGCCAATGCGAAAATGGCATTTTTATCCAGTCATGCTACAAAAAGCTATTGGTCAATACCTTATGAAGAGGAACTGTTTTTGGTCTTCGGAAAGGAGTCTTCAGGATTGCCAGAATCACTGACGACACAGCATTCAAAAGAACTGTATACTATTCCTATGTATAGTACACACATTCGAAGTTTAAATTTAGCGAATGCTGTGAGCATTGTTGTTTATGAAGGCCTTCGGAATGTACAACTCTAAATCACATCGATTTTTATCCTATTCTATCGCAGTAGTATGGTTGATCAATGGAGCCTATTGCAAACTGTTTAATTTTGTGCCGAGACATCAAGAGATTGTATCCCGAATTTTAGGAGATGAACATGCATTTCTTTTCACAAAAAGTATAGGTATTTGTGAAGTCAGTATGGCGCTATGGATCATATCTAGTAAGTATACTAGGATAAGTGCAATTACTCAAATCAGTGTAGTAACCGCTATGAATATTTTGGAGTATATTTTGGTGCCAGATTTATTATTATGGGGAAAAGCCAATGCTCTATTTGCATTTGCATTCGTTTTAGTCGTTTATTTTAACGAATTTAGATTAGGAAAAAGGCAAAGCACAAACTCATGATATTGGAGTACTTAAAAAATCATCCTTTTGCTGTAGACGCATTTTTTGAAAAATCGCTAGTCTTGACTTTTACTGTACCCAAAGCAGAACTAGAATCGTATATTCCAGAATGTTTAACATTAGATACATTTCAGGACCAATGGGCATTTATAGCTGTTGCTATGGTACAAACCAAAGAATTAAGACCCAAAGGGTTTCCTGAAATCATAGGAAATGACTTTTTCCTTATTGGGTATCGAGTTTTTGTGCGATACACCACTTCCGAGGGTAAACGATTACGAGGTTTATATATCTTAAAGTCAGAAACAAATAAAAAAAAGATGGAGTTTTTAGGGAACCTCTTTACACAATATAGCTATACCACTACAGACATTACAACAAAAGTTGGTGCTGAGAAAACGATAATAGCGTCTAAGCAATCTGACTTTTCAATGACTATGGATACTTCGGCGGAAGAAGTTGTGTTGCCAATCACTTCACCATTTGCAACCTGGAAAGACGCAAGGCGGTTTGCAGGCCCCTTACCGTTTACATTTACATATCAACAATCCACAAAAGAAGTATTAATTATAGAAGGAGTACGTAAAGATTGGAAACCAAAGCCTGTAGCCATAGAAGCGTATGCCATTTCATTTTTAGATACACTACAATTGAAAGGATTAGTGCTAGCAAGTGCTTTTGAGGTTTGTAATGTTCCATATTCTTGGAAAAAAGGAAGACTAGACCCATGGAAAATGTAAGAGCACCATTTCAAGGAGTTTGGAATATTATTAGATTCAATCGTCATTTTTATGGCACGGCAGGCGTAGGGTTGTTAATGCTATGCGGGATATATATCGGTACACCAGTATGGATGCAACTTTGGTGTGTAGCTATGGGGGGGGTGATCGTATTGCCGCTAAGCATATCACTAGGGGTGTCCTATTATATCTATGATTGCTCAACCTTGTATACATTAGATTGGATACCCATAGATAGATTACCGGTACAGGATACTATTGTAAATATAAATGCAGGGTTTGATGAGACTAGCGTACTGTTGCAGCAAAAATTTCCGAAATCAACCCTTGCCGTATGGGACTTTTATGATCCCGAGCATCATACCGAAGTTTCAATTCGGCGTGCAAGAAAGGCATATCCACCTTTCCCCAATACGATACAAATAGCAACAGGACAGTTGCCAGAAAAACAGAATGAGATCGCTATTGTTTTTGCGATATTATCGGCACATGAGATTAGAGATTCAAAAGAGCGTACTTTGTTTTTTGAGGAATTGTACAGAATCCTTCGTCCCAACGGAAGGATCATAGTCACAGAACATCTTCGAGATACCACTAATTTTTTAGCATACACCCTAGGTTTTTTTCATTTTTATTCAAAAAAAACATGGCAAACTACATTTCAATCTGCCGGATTGGAGGTTGAAGAAATTATCAAAATCACCCCTTTTATCACTACTTTTATATTGAGAAAATATGGAAATACAACTTAAGATTACAGGAGTAGTACTCATTATATTGGCGTTAGTTCATGTTCTTTTTCCAAGATATTTTAATTGGAAAGAAGAGTTTCAAAAAGTAAGTTTAGTGAATACACAAATGATGTATGTACATACATTTTTTATTGGGTTTACGGTGCTACTTATGGGCGTGCTATGTGTTAGTGCTACAGAAGAATTAATACATACGGCATTCGGAAGAAAAATAGCTTTGGGATTTAGTGTTTTTTGGGGAATACGACTTGGAATCCAATTTTTTGGATATTCGGTAGTACTTTGGAAAGGTAAAACGTTTGAAACGATTGTACATATAGTGTTTGTAGTATTGTGGTTATACTTAACCCTTCTGTTTTTATATGTATATTGGCACTGTTAGGGATGAAATTTTCACTACGCTAGAATAGTCAGCTATCTCGGGGCAAGCCATTTTTAACATTTTGAGGCAAGTCTCGGAGCATAAAACTCCACAATGTGGATTAAATTGAAATATATGATACAGCTCGATCCGAAAAAAATTATAGGAACGATAGTACGTCTTGAGCGACGGATAGGAGATCGATTTCCAAACTCTGGTTTGCAACATCTGTGTAATGAGTTTTTAATGCTTGCAGAGCGGAGTAAAGCCAATATCGAATGGATATCAAAACCTAATATTACACTTAGGGTGACTTTATGTCTTTTGATAGCATTGGGTATTGGAGGTTTAATTTATAGTATTACCTATGTAGATTTAAAGATAGACAATACTAAAATTGATAATATTATCGGAATTTCGGAGTCTATTTTTAATGATATTGTATTGATTGGTGCTGCAATTTTCTTTTTAGTAACCATAGAATCTAGAATTAAAAGGAAACGAGCGATTAAACGCCTAAATGAGTTGAGAGTGATTGCACACGTTGTAGATATGCACCAATTAACCAAAGATCCAAATAGATTGAATACGAATCGGTTGAATACCGAAAGTTCACCAAAACGGTCATTAACAGCACTCGAATTAGAACGGTATTTAGAATATAGTTCTGAAATGAGCGCTTTAATAGCAAAAGTAGGAGCATTATATGCCCAAAGTTTACCCGATCCAATTGTAGTGACTACGGTTACAGAAATTGAAGGGCTATGTACCGGATTAAGTCGGAAAATATGGCAAAAATTGATTATTCTAAATCAAAAAATATAGGAAGTGTTGTTATCAATGAAGGATAATGATGGCAAGTAGTATGTCCCCAGTTTAGTTTAGAATAATTTATTTTGTGATTCTTTTAACAGTAGGTTACTATCATTTTGTAGTACTTTTCTCCACTAAATAAAACGTGATGGAATATTTTATAAAAATTAGTGTGTTTGTGGTATTCAGTATAGCTGTGATGGGTACTTCTCAAGAGGCAATGCCATGGCAAAAATTAGATGATGGCTTGCATTTGGCCGTTTATGATGCTCCCAAAAAATCGACAGATGGGGATAGTAAGATTACTATTCTAAAAATTGACCCAGCAGTATATGATCTTAATCTTTTTAGCGCTAAAGAAGGAAAACAGTATACAAAAACAGCCAAAGAATGGGTGGAAGAAAAATCACAAATCGCAGTAATTAATGCTGGAATGTATCGTATGGATCATGCAACGAATTTGGGGTATATGAAGGATCATGATTTTATTAATAATCCAAAACTCAATAAAGATAACACGATTGCAGCCTTTAATCGAAAAGATACGACTGTTCCTGAATTTCAAATTATTGATCTAAAATGTCAGGATTGGGAACAATTAAAAGATAAATATCATTCGTATACACAATCAATTCGTATGGTCGATTGTAAGCAAAGCAATCGTTGGGGACAGCAGCCTAAAAAGTGGAGTATGGTTACTATTGGAAAAGATAAGAAAGGGAATGCACTATTTATTTTTACCCGCTCTCCTTATACCGTACATGATTTTATAGATATGTTGCTTGCTGCTCCTTTAGAAATATACAATCTCATGTATCTCGAAGGCGGGCCAGAAGCCTCTTTTTATCTCAATCATCAAGGAACAGAAGTCGCTAAGATGGGAAGCTACGAAACTGGATTTATGGAGAATGATGAGAATGCAGCATATTGGCCCATTCCAAATGTAATAGGGGTTTCTAAAAAGTGATTTTTTACGGTAAAAAATCAATTTATTTGCGGTATTTTTTCATGGTATTTTATGGGGCAAATTACCTGAAAAAATCGAATTTCATCTTGTTTTTGTGTATTTCGTCTATTAATAGGAACAAATTCATACATGTATATACCTTGTTGTTTTTAAAGTTTATATTTTAGGGTGAATTGAAAACATTCACCCCTTATGAGAAAATTTTTATGTGCAGTGGTTATTTTGTGTACTTATATTTCGGTACAAGCACAACTTAGTAATGTTCATTACTTACCCCCATTAAAACAAGGAGGTAATAATCAAGCCATACGGCAACAAGCGTTCTATTTATCTACACCTGAAACGGTTGCTTTTGATGTAAATGTATATCAAGGGACAAATCCCATGGCAATCACTACCATTACAAACCTATCAAATGCAGCACCAAAAAAGTATGATGTTGCGGATGGCGATAACAATATCACCCTAGTAAATAATACCAATACAGGAGTAGTCTTAAACAGCAGTGGATTACGATTTGAGTCTGTAGGGGGAGAAAAATTTTATGTCAATTACAGAGGGCGTTCGGGTGCACAAGCAACATCCTTAACCTCAAAAGGGAGGCAAGCACTTGGGACATTATTCAAGTGGGGAGGAAGACCTAATTATGGAAATGGTCAGAATAGTCTCAACGCCACGGTAGGGATTATGGCGACAGAAGATAATACTGTAGTGAATATCTTTGATTATGGTACCGATTGTGAGTTTCGAGATCAAGGGGATAATGATGGGATTACAGCCGATAATTTGACAATAAATTTAAGTAAAGGACAAACCTATGTATTAGAAGCATGGCGTAATGCTACTGTTGCAAATATAGATTGTTGGTTGGGAGCAACGATTCAATCGAATAGGTTGATAGCCATATCCAATGGAAATCTAAATGGTGCGCCGAGAGTAGGTAGTAACAGTAGAGATGCTGTGATAGATCAACCGGTGCCCGAAAATGTATTAGGTAGAGAATATGTGTTTATTCGAGGAAATGGAGCTAATGATATTGAAACGCCAATCATCATAGGGACACAAAACGGCACTAATATTTTTGTAGGAGGTGTCCTTGAAGCTACTATAAATACAGGCGAATATCATGTGATTGATGGGAGTAAGTACACTCCTGCAAGTGTAGGAGGGAATATGTATGTTACCGCCTCTAGTGAAGTGTATGCGTATCAGCATTTGTCGGGTTCTTCAGGAATTCAAACAGGAGGGCTTAATTTTATAGCCCCTGTGAATTGCTTATTACCAGATGAGCTCAGTAATATTTCAGATATTAGAGATGTCGATGGGATAGATTTTAATGGAGGGATTACGATTGTAGCCTCTACAACAACTCCAGATGCAAATATTGTAGTTACTGATGGAACCGGAGTGGTTGCTTTACCTGCAGCAACTGTTGTAAGTGGAACGTTAGATTGGAAAACATTTTATGTTCCAAATCTTACAGGTAATGTGTCTGTAAACTCAACAGGCCCTATTGCAGTTGGTTTTCTAGGAGTAAATAGCTCTGCAGGATTAGCAGGGTATTTTTCAGGCTTTGATACGGTACCAGTTGTAGAACTGGATATTACAGGTGGCGGTTGCTTACCCGGAGCAGATGTCTTTGAAATTTCTAATAATTTTGATGCCTATCAATGGTATGAAAACGGGGTATTACAGCCTGGAGAGATTACAAATGCGTATACGCCTATAGGTCCAGGGAGTTTTTTTGTGGAAGTTACTAGAGGAACTTGCACCTATGAATCAGGGACTTTACCAGCTTATAATTGTACTCCAGAAATTGTATTGAGTAAGGTGGTAGATGATGCTAGTGTGTTGGAAGGAGATACCGTTACCTTTACAGTAACCGTAGAACATTTAGGGGTAGATCCTGTAACTACTTTAGTGATCGAAGAGACCTTGCCTCCTGAATTAACATTAGTCAGTGCTACGCCAAGTACAGGAAGTTGGACAAGCCCCAATTGGACCATAGGAGATATGTTTAGTGGACAAGTGCATACCTTAATTGTAGTGGCAACCGTGAATGAACTGTCGGCAGGTACAACAGTCACCAATCTAGTGAATAATACACAAGATCAAGTAGATGCCAATAGTATACCTGATGATCCTACCGAAGATGTGACGATAACCAATAGTGAAATTGAAGTCACCAAAGATGATCGACCACCCACTGATGGCTCTTTTGATACCGTTGGCGAGATGATTACCTATGATATTATCGTTGAAAATACAGGAGATACCCCCTTAACCGATATTACTGTTGTAGATCCTAACATAGATTCAGGAAGTTTGACACCAGCATCTATAGCTACATTAGCGATAGGTGCAACGGCTAATTTTACGGCAACACATACCATTACTCAAGCAGATATTGAAGCCGATCAAGTAGTGAATACTGCAACTGGACAAGCTACCTTATCGAATGGGTTTGTGATTTCAGATGATTCAGATGATCCTGATACGGGAGCAGTAAATGATCCTACGATAACTCCCATAGACCAAAAAGGAGCATTGGTTCTAGAAAAAATTGCACAACCAGCTCCTGATGGATTATATGATGCTGCCAATGAGGTAATTGTATATGAATTAACAGTATTTAATACTGGGAATGTAAGTCTTAATAATGTCACCATTACAGATCCTAATGTGGATACAGGAAGCATAAGCCCAGCTTCAGTATCAAATTTACCAGCAGGAAGTTCGGCAGTATTTACTGCTGCATATACCATCTTACAAGCTGATATTGATGCTTCACCAACTACGATAACAAATTCGGCAACAGTAACAGGAACAGAAGTAGTAGAAGGAACGGTTATTATGGATACTTCGGATGATCCCACAACACTTGCGCCAGATGATGCTACTGTAGTAGGAATTCCGCAATTTGGGCAGTTGGAGGTGACGAAAGAAGCGAGTCCGCCAGCCGATGGAGCTTTTGATACGGTAGGGGAAGTCATTACATATACCATTATAGCCACTAGTATAGGGAATGTAACCTTAACAGATGTGAATGTAGTAGACCCGAATGCCGATACCATAGTATTACAAAGCACTACAGGTACAGATGATAGTCTTGATGAGGTGGTGAATAGTATGGCGCCTACTGAAACGGCTACATTTATTGCTACACATACCATTACACAAGAAGATTTGGACGCTGCTCAGGTAGTCAATACAGCAACTGTAGGAAGTATTGCTCCTGACGGAGGGAGTATAACAGACCTTTCTGATGATCCTAATGATGCTACTACTACAACCGACGATCCTACTGTAGTCCCTATGGTATTTATACCCAATATGACAATAACAAAAGTTGCTGATGATGATAGTAATGTAACTGAAGGACAGGTGGTAACTTATACCTATGTAGTGAATATTCTCGGAAATGTAACTTTTGATGATGTAAGCCTTACAGATTTACATTCGGGTGCAGGAGGCCTAGGAACACTTACTTTACAAAGTACCACAGGAATCGATGATGGTCTAGATCAGACTGTAGATGAATTAGGCCCAGGTCAAACCGCAACATGGACAGCAACATATACTGTTACTACTGCAGATATTACAAATCAAGCAGCAATTACCAATACCGTAACAGCAATGGGGAACCCCAAAACGGGCAGTTTTGCAGACCCTACAGCGAATGAGTCGGTTACAGTAAATCCTATAGAAACCATTTGTGGAAATGAAACCTTAGCTCACGATTTAACAGCAGATGTGGATGCGGCTATAGTTTCCTTTAGTTGGTCTGCAACTCAAAATGTTTTAATTTCTGGTGAAACAACTGCTGCAACTACAACGGATGATATTACAGATACATTAGTGAATAGTACCAATACCATTCAAGAAGTAACCTATACCATAACAGGTTTTGATAGCGGAGGAGGGGTTCAAGATGTGTATACGTATACCGTAACAGTATTACCTGCACCAGCGGCTAGTAATCCTACGCAAACGATTTGTACAGGGGATTCTGTTAATAGAAACCTAATCAATAATGTCGATAATTTTAATGATAATGTAGCCTTTAGTTGGAGTGCTGCGAATAATCCAGATGTTACAGGAGAAACGACCACAGTATCAACAGATGATAGAATACAAGATACTTTAGTAAATACAAGTACCTCTCCTCAGGATGTAGTGTATACCATTACTCCAACAGCTACTTCTGGATGTCAAGGAAATATATTTACGTATACAGTTACAGTAAATCCAGAGCCTTCAAATACAACTCCACCTACCGATACGGTATGTAGTGATGTTGCACTTAGTCACGATTTAACAGGCGATGTAAATCTAGCGGGC
>CALFCI010000093.1 GCA_937951135.1 uncultured Aquimarina sp.
TACAATCCTCTATTTTTAGAAGAATTCATACACTACAATGCCTTTACCTAAATCCTATACATATCATTTTTTAATTGCGCTACTTCTAGCCGTTTGGCTTATTGTTTTTTTAGTACTTATCGCTCCTTTTGATATTGCAGAATTACCCATTGAAGTTCGATTCGAAATTATGCCTATGTATGGTTTGATTTCGTTTTTGGTCTATATGCTATTAATTCCTGTACAACATTGGGGAGCAAAAAAAATGAGCAAATACCCCATTGTTCTCGAAACACTCTTTATTACGTTATATAATATCCTTGTGTTACTCGGTAGCTATGTATATTACAAATCGGGTATCGTAAATGGTGACTATTCCTTTATAAAGTTTACGCTTGAAGTCTACTACCCTATTTTCTTTATCCTATTACCCGTTATTATTTTTGGAAGATGGTTTATCAATAGAAAAGAAGTACCTCAAGATTCAGATGAAATCATTTTAACGGGAACAAACAAATTAGACATATTACAACTAAAACGATCTGACCTCGTATGCGTTTCTAGCGCAGATAATTATGTGAGTGTATCTCATTTGGTCGATGACGTTGTACGTACTAAATTATTGCGAACGACCTTAAAGAAAATGGAACTTCAACTTCCTGAATTAGTAAAAGTCCATCGTTCACACCTTATCAACCCCATTCATTTTAAAGAATGGAAAGATGCAAATACGCTTTTACTCACACAAACAGAAGTGCCTGTTTCTAAAAATTATAAAAAAGCAGTATTAGCGATGAATCATTCATCCCTAAAAACGAATGATTCGCCACTATCCTAATAGAATAGGGCTTTGTACTGAGTTTTCATCAGTACATTTGACATCGTTACAAACTTCATAAATAAACAAACGATGAAAAAATATACCATCTTACTGCTTTCCTTTTTGATCTATACAACAGGAATCTCACAAAACAATACTACCAAAATAAGCACCTTATTAGAAGAAGTCATTTCTGATAAAACGGTCATGGGTGTCGTGGCAGGATATACTGTTGATGGTAACATCATTGATCAAGCTGCTGCGGGATATGCCAATAAAAAATCTGAAAAGAAATTTGAATTAGGCACCCAAGTACGTATGGGGTCTATAGCAAAACCGATGACCGCACTTGCTGCCATGCAATTGGTGGAACAAGGTTTGTTAGATTTAGATACACCTATACAAACCTATATTCCAGATTATCCTACACACCCAAAAACACAGATCACCACACGACACTTAATCACACACACCTCTGGTATTGGAGGCTATAAAGACGGTCGCGAGTCTAATACAACCGTTAATTACCCGTCGTTATATGATGCTTTAGCACTATTTAAGGATAGAGAGCTCCTCTTTGAGCCTGGTACGCAATACAGTTATACAACGTATGGATACACCGTTTTAGGCGTTATTATAGAGCGTGTTTCTGGGCAGACGTTTGAAGCCTATATGCAAACAAATATTTGGGACAAAGCCGATATGACACATACGGGTGTTGAAAAATTTGGTATCAACATAGAGAACAAATCAGAGCTTTACTCTCGTAATAATGGAAAAGGAAAAGCTAAAATTGCTGATGAAAATAACTTGAGTAACAGAGTCCCAGCCGGAGGTTTTTACACCACGCTTGGCGATATGCTTAAGTTTGGCAATGCGGTAATCAATAATACCTTCGTAAAAGAAAGCACACTAACGCTTATGAGGCAACATCATAGTTTAGAAAAAATAAATAATAGCTACGGGTTTGGATGGTTTCTATATGGACCTACATCTAAGGAAGGAGCCATTATGGGACATTCCGGCGGACAAACTGGATGTACATCTTTTCTTTTTATTGTGCCTAGTAAAAAAGCCGTAAGTGTCATCCTTGCCAATACCTCTAGAGCACAATCAAGTGTAAATCCGATAGCAAATCAACTACTCAATCTATCATTAGAAGCTACAAAGTAAATGTGTGTAGGTTGTTTTCGCTTTCGCGAAAGCGAAACAGGAATCAAAAGAATCACGAATCAGGACTAAAAGGGAAGGTCGTGAGTCTTGAGTCTTGAAGCGCAGCGATCTTGAATCTTTTTTTAACCGCTTTCGCGAAAGCGTATAAAACAACAAAACAAAGGCTCATCACCTCGCTAAGGTGAATGAATCGAGGCACGAAATTCAGACGAAAGGGGAGAGATATTAGATTTGGATAAGATAATCATGGGTTTGGAAAAGTACAAAGTTCCTATTTGACTCAACTTTGTATTGTAATTAAAAAACAATATAAAATGACTCAAAAAACAGCACTTATTACAGGAGCAAGTCGAGGTTTAGGAAGAGATATGGCAATCAATCTTGCAAAAGATGGGGTACATATTATCTTTTCTTATCACAACAACGAAAAAAAAGCAAAGGAAGTTATTTCAGAAATAGAATCCATTGGGCAAAAAGCGGTTGCATTTTCCTTTGATGCAAATAACTACAAAAGCGGACAGGAATTTATTGCCAAAGCCACAGACTATTTAAAGCAAGAAAATGGTAGTCCCAATTTTGATTATTTAATTAATAATGCAGGTACAGGAGCTTTCAATTTGATAGCGGATACCACAGAAGAACAATTTGATGAAATGATGAATGTACATCTTAAAAGCGTGTATTTTCTAACACAAGAAGCATTGCCTTATCTTAATGAAGGTGGACGAATTATCAACATTTCCAGTGGTCTAGCGCGTTTTAGTTTACCAGGAATGTCAGCGTATGCAATGATGAAAGGTGGTATAGAAGTCTTTACACGTTATTTAGCAAAAGAGTTAGGACAACGTAAAATCACTGCTAATGTGGTTGCTCCTGGAGCTATAGCAACTGATTTTGCTGGAGGAAGCAATCGAGACAATGAAGAAAAAAGAACCATTATTGCTAACATTACAGCATTAGGTCGCGTGGGTGAAGCAGAAGATATTGGAGGTACCGTTGCTTTCTTATGTTCTGATAAAGCAGGTTGGATTAATGGACAACGTATTGAAGTCTCAGGAGGCATGTTGGTATAAAATCTTTTTCATAAATTTAGAAGAATGAAAGATTTAAAACATTTTAAGAAAGTAAGCGATTATCACACATTAGCCAATATTAAGTCTCCTGAACATCCATTAATTAGTTTGGTAGACTACAGTCAAGTCAAATACCCATCAGATATTGATGACTTGAAATGGCGACAAGATTATTACACTATTGGATTAAAACGCAATGTAGCACATAAGCTTTTTTACGGCCAACAAGAATATGATTTTGATCAAGGTTTAATGACTTTCGTCGCACCGAATCAGGTGATGAGTTTAGGGAGTAATCCAAATATTAAAAATAGCAAGCCGTCTGGTTGGTTATTATTGATTCATCCCGATTTTTTATGGAATTCAGCTTTAGCGAAACAAATCAAACGCTATGATTTTTTTGGCTATGCGATAAACGAAGCACTTTTCCTTTCTGAAAAAGAAGAACGAATGATGGTGAATCTTTTGAATACTATACAACGTGAATATGAATCTAATATTGATAAATTTAGTCAGAAGATTGTTATTTCACAATTAGAGTTATTACTCAATTATGCGGAACGATTTTACGAAAGACAATTTATAACTCGCAATATTTCTAATCATCAAATAGTGAG
>CALFCI010000094.1 GCA_937951135.1 uncultured Aquimarina sp.
TTTTAAAAATGACACCACCTTTTTTGAAAAAATATCTAAAATCTTAATCCTAATTTTAAACTCCCAAAGCAATCAATGAACCAACACTAAAACAAACCCTTAGCGGGGTGCAAAACTACAAACCTTTTTCAATATAACAATGACTTTTTATTAGAAAATTTTGAGAAATAGCACAAGGCCTAGCCAACTCGCTAATACCCTATTCTTTACCCCTAAAAAAATGAATCAATACCAACATCTATTGTCCTTAATATATAACAAACATTTATACTCAATATTTAGAGCTGAAAAAAAAGTAATGCTTACCTAACAAACATATCCGCTATATTATTGTGAGGATTTTAAGATCGCATTATCTTTGCACACTTAATAGAAAACAAAATGATTAAGATCACTTTACCAGACGGCTCTGTTAGAACATACGACAACACACTAACGGTACTAGATGTTGCTAAAGATATTAGTGAAGGATTTGCTAGAAATGTAATTTCAGCGAAATTCAACAACACTGTAGTAGAAACAGCTACTGAATTAACTGAAGATGGAGATCTTGTGTTATACACATGGAAAGACGATGAAGGCAAAAAAGCATTTTGGCATTCTACGGCTCACGTACTAGCGCAAGCACTAGAAGCACTTTATCCTGGCGTCAAACTTTCTATTGGCCCAGCTATTACAAATGGCTTTTACTACGATATTGACTTAGGTAACCAAACACTTTCTGAAAAAGACTTTAAAAGCATTGAAGATAAAATGCTAAGTTTCGCTAGAGGTAAACACGATTTTAATATCCGTTCTGTATCTAAAGCAGAAGCTTTAGAAAAATATAAAACTGAAGGCAACGAATACAAAGTAGAACTTATCGAAAATCTGGAAGATGGCACGATCACATTTTGTGACCATGATGATTTTACAGATTTATGTCGCGGTGGTCATATACCAAACACAGGATTGATTAAAGCGGTAAAAATAATGAGTGTCGCTGGAGCGTATTGGAGAGGTGATGAAAATAACACCCAACTTACTAGAGTCTACGGAACCTCTTTTCCAAAGCAAAAAGAACTTAAAGAATATTTAGCACTACTAGAAGAAGCTAAAAAACGAGATCACAGAAAATTAGGTAAAGAACTAAAACTCTTTACTTTTTCTAAAAAAGTAGGACAAGGACTTCCATTATGGCTCCCTAACGGCGCTGCACTTCGAGAACGTTTAGAACAATTTTTAAAGAAAGCTCAAAAGAAAGCCGGATATGAAATGGTGATCACACCTCATATCGGTCAAAAAGAACTGTACGTTACCTCTGGGCATTATGAAAAGTACGGAGCAGATAGCTTCCAACCCATTTCTACACCTGCCGATGGAGAAGAATTCCTTTTGAAACCGATGAACTGTCCGCACCATTGTGAAATTTACAAAGACAGCCCTTGGTCTTATCGAGACCTTCCTAAACGCTATGCTGAATTTGGAACCGTATATAGATATGAGCAAAGTGGAGAGCTACACGGTCTTACTCGTGCACGTGGCTTTACCCAAGATGACGCCCATATTTTTTGTACTCCAAATCAATTGGATGATGAATTCAAAAAAGTAATTGACTTAGTACTCTACGTATTTAGAGCACTTGGCTTTGAAGATTTCACTGCACAAGTATCTGTTCGAGATCTTACCACCCCAGAAAAGTACATCGGTAATGTTGAAAATTGGGAAAAAGCAGAAAACGCCATCATTAATGCTGCTAAAGATAAAAATCTTGATTTTGTGATCGAAAGTGGGGAAGCCGCTTTTTATGGGCCAAAATTAGATTTCATGGTAAAAGATGCGCTAGGAAGAAACTGGCAACTCGGAACAATTCAGGTAGATTACAACCTTCCAGAACGCTTTGAGTTATCCTACAAAGGCAGTGATAATGAGCTACATAGACCCATAATGATTCACCGTGCTCCCTTTGGAAGCATGGAGCGTTTTATTGCCATTTTACTAGAACATACTGCCGGAAACTTTCCACTATGGCTGATGCCTGAACAAGCTATTATACTCTCTATCAGTGAGAAATATGAAAAATACGCTGAAAAAGTTTTAAGTTTGTTAGAAAATGACGAAATTCGCGGACTTGCTGACCATCGAAACGAAACTATAGGCAAAAAGATTCGTGAAGCAGAGATGAGAAAAATACCTTTCATCCTTGTAGTAGGTGAGCAAGAAGAGAAAGACAATACCATTTCAGTTCGTAAGCATGGTGGTGAAGATTTAGGAGCCATCACAATAGAAGCTTTCTCTGCATTAATTAAGAATGAAATACAAAAAACGCTAAAGGCGTTTAACTAATAATTGTTTAATTAAAATACTTAGGTCATAGCAATACGAAGAAAAAGGTCTCAAAAACCGCAAAGAGTAATCAAAGAAGACGCTCACAAAATCAATCATAAGATTAGAGTTGAGGAAGTACGTCTTGTTGGAGACAACGTAGAAGTAGGTGTATACCCCACAAAGAAAGCTTTAGAACTTGCTGAACAGCAGGAACTGGATCTTGTAGAAATTTCACCAAAAGCTATTCCTCCTGTTTGTAAAATAATGGACTATAAAAAATTCCTTTATGAACAGAAAAAACGAGAAAAAGCACTAAAAACAAAAGCGACTAAGGTTACCATTAAGGAGATCCGATTTGGTCCCAATACTGATGAGCATGATTATGAGTTTAAGAAAAAACATGCGATCAAGTTTTTAAGTGAAGGCGCCAAACTAAAAGCATACGTGTTTTTCAAAGGACGATCTATCATTTATAAAGATCAAGGACAAATTCTATTGCTAAAACTAGCTCAAGAATTAGAAGATTATGGCAAGGTAGAACAAATGCCAAAACTAGAAGGAAAACGAATGATTATGTTTATTGCGCCTAAAAAGTAACAAACAATCATAGATCATATCAAAATGCCTATAGCGGTAGTTATTTTGATAACTAAGATCATACGAATTAATAAGTGAGATTATTTAAAACAAGGATACAATGCCTAAAATGAAAACGAAATCCAGCGCCAAAAAGCGATTTAAGCTTACTGGTACTGGTAAAATCAAAAGAAAGCACGCTTTTAAGAGTCATATTTTGACAAAAAAATCTAAAAAGCGAAAGCTAGCTTTAACGCACAGTACATTAGTGCACAAAAGCGATGAGAATAGTATTAAAGAACAATTACGCTTAAAGTAAAATTCTTTAATCCGGTTAAAACAATTTATAACCCAGGAGTTAGGCTCATTAAAAAGAATTCAGAATTCAGAATTTATAATTCAGAATTTTAGGGATCGCCTACTACTAAAAATTTTAAAATTATGCCTAGATCAGTAAATTCAGTGGCTAAGAGAGCTCGAAGAAAAAGAGTCTTAAAGCAAGCAAAAGGTTACTTCGGACGTCGTAAAAACGTTTGGACAGTAGCAAAAAATGCGGTTGACAAAGCGATGCAATATGCGTATAGAGACCGTAGAAATAAGAAAAGAACTTTCCGTGCCCTATGGATCACCCGTATTAATGCAGGTGCTCGTCAATATGGCATGTCTTATTCTCAATTTATAGGGAAAGCAAAAGCTAATAACATCGAGTTAAACCGTAAGGTACTTGCTGATTTAGCAATGAACAATCCTGAAGCTTTTAAAGCGATTGTAGAAAAAGTAAAGTAATTTTTTAAAACATATATTCTCACTTATTAAAAAAAGCCTGCTGATATTTTCAGCAGGCTTTTTTTAATCCAAATTGTGGAGTTTACTTCTTCCAGACTTGTCTTCGAAATATAAAAAATAGCTGTCCACTGGACGCCTCCTGAATTTGATTCTAGTGAGCCTATTTAATACCCAAATTCATTTAGCTTAACACCTATTAAACTATTGCTATATTTCGTTTTGGCTGTATTTTAGCTTCTTCTTTTTTAGGAACTGTTATGCTTAATATCCCTGCTTCATAACTCGCTTCGATTGCGGTTTGATCTACACTTTTAGGCAAGTGAAACGAGCGCTTAAATGCTGTATAATCGAACTCTTGTCGGGTATATTTTTTTAGCTCATTTGCTTCACTATCCCCTTTTTCTGAAGAGATTGTAATTGTATTTTTATCCAACTCAATTGCAACAGCTTCTTTTGTAAATCCAGGAATTGCTAGTTGCAACAAAAATGAATCATCAGATTCTTTAATATTTACTGCTGGAACATTAATTCCTATTTTGTTTACTGCTGCACCCCCTCCTAACCAATCGGTATTTAATAATTCTTCTAATGCGAATGGAAATCTATCTGTAGTCTTTTTTACTAACTTCATAAGTATCTATTTTAGTGATTAATTTTAAAAATTAAATTCATAATCAGTATTGCAATTCGAGTTCCAAACACAAAAAAAATGACTTTTTGTCATTTTTTTTGTGTTCAGGAAGTGACTTTTTGTCAAAAAAAATTAAAGGTATACATGCCTTATCTCAAAAAATATAGCCTAGCCATACTTGTACGCATGTAAATAGCACTTATGCGTCATGAAATAGTTTGACTAAAGTATACCTAAGACATTTTCAGCTTTTGGATATACCGTCTCACTAATTGTAAAAGCGTTTGAAAATTTTGAGAAGTTCTTCTGGAGGAATCATATTATTAGGGTATTGATACATTTCCTTCAATACCGTATCTATAGCTTCTGGCCGTAAACCCATAAACAATCCCATTTCTCGTATTTCATAAAGTTCTTTTGGATCAACTTTTTGATCTATATTCATGAGTAATACCAATCGATGAAATTGTAAAATTCGTTGAGACTCTGGATGCAACGATTGTCTTGGCACTTTTTGTTCTAGCAAAGAATCTAGCTCTTCTTTCGTAATTCCCAACTGACTTGCTACAGCTTTTATAAAATTATATTCGTTTTCACTAAAATCTCCATCGGCTTTCGCTAATTGAATCATTTCTGAAAGTACACTTAGTTTTTCTTCTTTATTATACATCGGTTTTACTTATATGCTAAATATATACATTAGCTATAAATATTATGCGTTTCTCCTCTTTTACCTTTTAGAAAACAACTATTTTTGCCCTATGGCATTAACAAATAATGATATTTTCAAAAAACTTCGTGTTGCGCACAAATTGCGTGATGATGATATTGTAAAAATTTGTGCATTGGTAGATTTTAAGGTTACCAAGAGCGAATTGGGGGCTTTTTTCCGAAACGAAGAACACCCAAAATACATGGAGTGTAAAGATCAGATACTTCGTAATTTCTTAAACGGTTTGGTGATTCATCTTAGAGGACCTATGCCTCCTAAAAAACCTAAAAAAGATTAGATTTCTGTTTCGAAGAGTATTCATTTTTCACTTTAACATTGATGTAAAAATGTTCTAAAAACACTAATTAAGGGATAAAGAACACCCCTGGCTGAAACACAAATAGTATTGAGATACTAAATAGCTAAAAAAAACAATAAAAAAAGCCTAAAATCTAATGAATTAGATTTTAGGCTTTTTTAAATTATAAAAAGTAACTTACGCTAATACCGCTTGTACTTTATCCGCAGCTTCTTGAAATTGCACAGCACTCTGCACATCTAATCCACTGTTATCAATCAACTCTTTTGCTACATCAGCATTAGTTCCTTGAAGACGCACAATAATAGGTACCTTAATAGCATCTCCCATATTTTTATATGCATCTACTACACCTTGCGCTACACGATCACATCGTACAATGCCTCCAAAAATATTAATCAGAATTGCTTTTACACCATCATCTTTAAGAATCAAACGAAATGCTTCTTCTACACGTTTTGCATCTGCCGTACCACCAACATCTAAAAAGTTTGCTGGTTCTCCACCTGCTTGCTTAATCAAATCCATAGTAGCCATTGCTAATCCAGCTCCGTTTACCATACACCCAACATTACCCTCTAAATCCACATAATTCAAACCTACTTCTTTAGCCTCTACTTCTACTGGGTTTTCTTCACGAATATCACGCATTTCTACGTAATCTTTATGACGATATAATGCGTTTTCATCTAAAGTAACCTTAGCATCTACAGCTAAAATCTTATCATCACTTGTTTTCAACACTGGGTTGATTTCAAATAATGAAGAATCTGATTGCACATACGCTGTATATACTGCCATTACAAACTTAGACATTTCTTTAAAAGCAGTTCCACTTAATCCTAAGTTAAACGCTACACGTCTTGCCTGAAATGGTAATAACCCTACTGTAGGATCAATTTCTTCTGTAAAAATTAAATGTGGAGTTTCTTCCGCAACGGCTTCAATGTCCATTCCACCTTCTGTAGAATACATAATCATGTTTCTACCTGTAGCACGATTTAACAACACAGACATATAATACTCGTCTGGTTCATTCTCACCAGGGTAGTATACATCTTCAGCGACTAATACTTGGTGTACTTTTTTACCTTCTGCAGAAGTCTGAGGAGTAATCAAATTCATTCCTATAATTTGCCCTGCGATTTCTTCTACTTCTTGTAAGTTTTTAGCAAGTTTTACACCTCCACCTTTTCCTCGTCCTCCAGCATGTACTTGTGCCTTAATTACGTGCCATCCTGTACCTGTTTCTGCCGTCAATTGTTTTGCCGCAGCTACTGCTTCTTTTGCATTATGCGCTACAATACCTCTTTGGATACGTACGCCAAAGCTATTCAGTATTTCTTTACCCTGATATTCGTGTAAATTCATAATTGTTTATTTTGCCTTTTATATAGGAAGTCCAAAAATAAGGAAAGCACCTTTATTGTACCAATCTTTTGTATTAAAAAATAATGTAGTGGCTACGCTTTTCGAAAATCGAAAAATATGGGTCTAATTTTAATCAAAATGCAAAAAATGAATGCTTTAAATTCATTTTTTGCATTTTTATGATTGTTAGACGCAAAATCTTGCGTCTCAATATTTGATAGATACAAAGTATTGCGTCTCAACATTGCGTCTCAACAAATGAATTAGTAATTTCGCCAGCTATAAATTAGGATACTATGGAAAATGCAAATTTAATCGCTATAGCTAAAGAGTTTGGAAGCCCTGTATATGTATATGATGCTTCAAAAATTACGTCACAATACAATCGTCTAGCCAATGCTTTTAAAAAGGTGAAACACGTAAAATTTAGTTATGCTGTAAAAGCATTATCTAACCTTTCGGTATTGAAATTAATGCATAGCATAGGAGCTGGTCTGGATACGGTATCCATACAAGAAGTACAACTAGGTCTTCAAGCTGGTGTACCTGCCAGTGATATTATATTTACACCTAATGGTGTTTCCCTTGAAGAAATAGAAAAAGTTACTGCTTTAGGAGTTCAAATCAATATTGACAATCTTTCTATATTAGAACAATTTGGTGCCAAACATCCTAATACCCCTGTTTGTATTCGAATTAACCCACATATCATGGCTGGAGGAAATAGCAAAATTTCTGTAGGTCATATTGATAGTAAATTTGGAATATCAATCCATCAAATTCCTCATGTACTCCGTATTGTAAAAAATACAGAAATGACAATTAATGGAATTCACATGCACACGGGAAGCGACATTTTGGATATTGATGTATTCCTTCG
>CALFCI010000095.1 GCA_937951135.1 uncultured Aquimarina sp.
GTCTAGCTCTTTGTGAATCGTTTTCTTGTGCATCAAAGAATTTTCTTCGGGCATGTATTAGGCAACCTATTAAAGTTATATTTTCTTGTGCACCAAGTTTATCATACACCTTGTAACCATCGCATTGCAAATAGCCTTGATAGTCTTTTAGTATTTCTTTTGGTCCTTCTTGCCCACGTCCTTTTCTGTAATTAAAAAGCACAAGATTGTGCAATGGACTGTGGTATACCCATTGATAGCCTTGATGTGTACTTCGTATTTTATCTTTATCTAGCACTTTTATTGGAGATTCATCTGCTTGAATATAATCGCTAGAGATTATTTTTTGTTTTAAGGCATTGTAAAGCGGTTCAAGCAACACGCAACAGTAGTTTACCCAATCACAAAAAGTACTTTGTGAAGCATGCCAACCAAAATCGCGCTTAAACATTTGAATTTGTCTGTATAAAGGTAAATGGTCTACATATTTACTAACCAATATATGTGCTAAAAGAGAGGCTTCAGCTATAGATTTTTCTATAGGACGGCTTGGAAGTTCTCCTATAATAATGCCTACTCCATTTGGCTTGGCATATTTAGGTCTAATGGTGCGACGCTTTACTAAACTAGCAGGTGTGTATTCTAAGGTTTCTGTAACCTCTTCTCCAATCTTTACCAAATCCTCTACATCTTCTTCAGGCTCAATGATGATTTCTTTTACAGGTAAATGCTCTGGAAGTTCATTACGACCTGGATGCTTCTTTTTAGTTCTAGTGTAAGTAATTTGTTCTTGGGTAGTTTCTGCTTCTTCACAGGATGCTTCTATATCAAATAAAGTGGGTTGCTCTGGTATGGTAGTAGAAGACACAAAGCGTTCGGATTTGAAACCGTTAATTAATTTAAGCAACTGAGATAACTGTTGTTCTAAGGAATTAATTTTTGCTTTTTGAGCAATATTCTCTTGCTTTTGTTCTTGATAAGCCCGTTGTAACTCCTCTTTACTCACATAATAAAGTTACGAAAAACAGCTAAGATAGCAATGGATTTTTTAAGATTTATAACGGTCTTTTTGTGATAAATTACCAATAGTAATTCCATCAAACAATAACACTAATTGTGGGTAATCTAAAAGCAAACTCTTTGCCGATTCATCATACAAAGGAACTTCAAAAGTACCTCTTTCAAGACGTTTGTAGTACAATACAAAACCTCCTGTTCGCCAGTGTAACAACTTCATCTTGTTATGAAGGCGATTTACAAAAATATAAACGCAACCATTGGTAGGAACTTCAGATAATTCACTTTGAATTATACCACATAGGCTATCAAAACTCTTACGCATATCTGTTGGAGGCAAATACAATTCAAATTTACAAGTACTAGAGAGACTTAACATAATATCTAATTTTGAAAAATACAAAATTAGATACCATAGGTTAATAAGATCATACTTTCTAATAAGGAGTGTTGCAGATAACTTAAATCGTTTATACAATAAGGCACATAAAAAAGCTACACTACAATAATGTAGCATAGCTTTTTATGTTTTTTACCGCTTACTCTTCCGCTCCTTGCTTTGACGGTAAGAGCGAGACGCTCGCACTAACGGTGTAATATATATAAAAGATATTCCATAAGGGGTATTCGTCCAAGCACCAGCATATTGACTTGATAGGTTATGATGAAGAAGATTATAAGGAAATACGACACTGTATCTTTTGGATAGCTAAAATTTTACAAGCGGGTTATCCCGATATGGAGTTAGATCGGTTCGATGATTTTTAGCAGAAACTAAATAGATAATAAACTTGGTATCACGATTTGTGATACCAAGTTTAAAAACAGTAGTTTTGTTTTATAGACATTTTTAGACATATTATGGACATATCCAAAAAAATTAATCAAAAATTAGATTTTTCAAGTGATATTTATCGTCAGATTATGAATCAATTAGCTGTTATCGATAGCTTTAAAGGTACTTGGCAAGTTATAGACTTGAAACATAGCAAGCATCTAAAAGAATTACGAAAAATAGCGACTATAGAAAGTATTGGTTCTTCTACTCGTATAGAAGGAGCTACCCTTACAGATGATGAAGTGGCAAAACTGCTAAAATCAGTCAAAATAACAAAACTTACCTCAAGGGAACAGCAAGAAGTTGTTGGTTATTACGATACTTTAAAAATAGTATTAGATCATCATGAAGGGATAGAAGTTACAGAAAGTTATATTCATCAATTGCACGGTACCCTTTTAAAACATAGTGGTAAAGATCAATCTCATAAAGGCAAATACAAATCATTGTCCAATCAGGTTGTAGCGAACTATCCAGACGGTTCTCAGCGAATTATTTTTAGGACTACAGAACCTGCTATGACTGGCAAAGAAATGGAAGACCTTTTGTTGTGGTTTACAAATCGTCAGGAAGACAAAGATCTTCATCCTGTATTAGTAACAGCTACCTTCATTTACGAATTTTTATCCATACATCCTTATCAAGATGGAAACGGTAGGTTATCACGTTTACTCACAACACTGCTATTTATGAAACAAGGATATGAATTCACTCAATATGTATCTTTTGAACATATCATTGAAGAGCGCAAAGATGATTATTATAAGGTGCTTATGGATGGTCAAAAAGATAGATATACAGACAAAGAAAATATCAATCAATGGGTGTTATTTTTCTTAAACTGTTTAATTACACTTATCAAGCGTTTAGAAATTAAATACGAACAATATAATAAGTTGAGTAAAGAGTTAAATGATCGACAACTATTGGTTTTAGAATTTATAAAACAGCAGAAGAAAGTACAAATCAGCGATTTGCAAAAGGCTTTTATAAATCAATCTCGTAGTACTCTAAAAAGTGATTTAGTCTATTTAGTTAACGAGGGTTTTTTATTAAAAACAGGAGAATTAAAAGGAACGCGATATCATTATAAAGAATAAATAACAATCCCGAATCGTCAAGGTTCGGGATTTTTTTAGGGTAAAAGACCTAAAAGTATCAAGGATACCAATCCAATTGCACCACCTGTATTTCCGGATTTTTTGCAGCCACTAAAGTTTTAAATTGTCCAATATCACTAAATCCATCTTTTCCTTTATAATGATACGGATAGATGTATGTTGGTGTAAAATCTAATACAGCATCTGCCGCTTGTGATACCGTCATGGTCCAAGGCAGGTTCATACAAACAAAAGCAATATCAATATTTTTTAAAGTTCTCATTTCAGGAATATCTTCAGTATCACCAGAGATATAGACGCGCGTATCCTCCATAGTAATCACATATCCATTACCACGTCCTTTTTCATGAAAGTGCAGCGCATCTTCACGCAGGTTATACATGGGGATAGCCTCAAATATAATGTTCCCTATGGTTTTGGTTTCGTTGTTGTTTAAAATAATCAGTTGATGAGTATAGGACGCCGGTAATAATTCTGCAACAGCGGCAGGAGCAATAATTTTTGTAGTAGGAGTGAAGAGACTATCTAAAGTTTCAATAGCCAAATGATCTCCATGAATATCAGTAATGAGTATAAAGTTTGGTTTAGGATACTCCTTATAGTGATCATAAGCACCTGTAGGATCTATATATAGGGTGTTTTCTTTACCTTGCAAGACTACAGAGGCATGGGTTATAGCATGGATAGCAATGGATATATCCTTTGTGATGGTGTCTTGTGTAGATTCTAAAAGGCTACTTGGTGTAACTACAGGAGTAGTGGTTACTTGCTTACATTGCAAACAAAAACAACATAGAAAACAAAAGGAAAGTAGATATAAATACCTCACGGTTTAGGTTTTAACAGGTGGATGTATAGAAGGTTAATAGTAAACAAGTACTAACTAATACCTTACATGATCACAAAATTAGAGCGTCTATTGATTTGATATTCTTCTTCAGAACAATCTTCACCATCTTTACAGTTGTTTACAGGTTTACTTTCACCAAAGCCTACGCGAGATACGATACGATATTTTGAAATATTTTGATCAATAAGATAACTGTAAATAGCCTCCGCTCTTTTTTGAGAAAGATCTAGATTATACTCATGGTTTCCACGACTATCCGAATGCGTCTCGATTTTAATCACCATTTCAGGATGGTCATTTTGCATTAGCATTACAATCTTGTCCAATTCATCAGCCCCTTTTGGAGTAATATCCCACTTATCAAATTCAAAGTAGATCTCATTCAAATTAATAAGATCATTTATAGTGCTTTTTGGGATTTCATCAATTGTTGTTATGCTAGTGTTATCACCGGTGTCAACAGTTGTTACATCATTTGTTTGAAGTCCAGTCCCTGCATTTGGAGTATTACTAGAACGTTTATAATATTCGTTCTCTTCAAAATTATTTCGATCAAAAGAACGCTTTAAGCGCTTATTTGAGATTCCAGCAATTGTAGTCGGTGTAAACGATTGTTTAATATCTACGGCTAACTTAAATTGATAAAAATCTGGAATATCGCACTTATTAAAATGATTATACCCTTTAGTGACTCTTCTGTTATCTGTTAACGTACCATTAAACTCAGCAGTTACAATTTCATCAACCACCACAACGGCTGCTTTATTGTTTTGCATTAAGACATCACTAGGATCTACCTTAATATTATATGTAATTTCAAAAGATTCGCTATCCATTTTCACCATTTTATTAGGGACAAAGAAGCGAAGCACTCTTGATTTTTCATCATACTTATATTTTATCTTTTTAGAAGGAAGTACTAACGATTCTTCTAAAAAAGAAACATTTTTTGGCAATACATCTTTAATAATAGTCTGTTGCGCATTATCGTTTCCGTCATTACGCACAAGCAGTGTATAAGTAATCTCTTCTTCAGGGCGTAATACTTCATTAGGCATAATTACACTATGATCTTTTCGATAAGATTGTTTAATTATATGTATAGAAGGCTCATAAATCTCTACACTAAAGGCAACAGCCATTGCTGAATACCCATCATTTGCTGTAGATAATCTAAATTTTGCTTCACTTTGCTTATTTCCAATAATTCTATTGTTAGCATTTTTGATATCAAACAAATCCGCATCATACCCTAAAGTATTATAACTTGCAGGAACTCGATTTCGAACATCCTTACCATTTTCAGTAATGTTAGCATTAAAAAAATTGTTCATAGGATTACTACCATCAGTAATACTTCTGAATTTATTAGCTTCATTAGAGAATACTTCAAAACGATCTCCACGGATTCCTTTATCACCTTCATAAGCAATAACTCCAATCTTACCACGAACGGAACCTTTTGGAATGGTTTTAAAGTTGTCAAAAGAAAATACAACAGGTTTAGCTTTAGAATCAATATTTACATACCCATCATATACATAAAAACGTTTCCGTTGTTGCGTATCATCTTCATAAATAACAATCATAGTCCAGCCACCAGCAAGACCGTTCCCTAATTTCTCATCATCATTTACAGCACTAATAGTAGCTGGAATATTGGCAACAGTATAGGTGCCAAATGGATTATCAAGTCCCATAACTAAAGGTGTAATATCTTTATAACATGAATATTGCTTAAATACAGAACGCTCATCTTTGTAATAATCGTGTATTACTGTAGCATCTTGTATATCAGTGTATGTAGGATGACTTGGGAATTTAATTTTTAAGGTAGTAATGTCATGTACTCTATTTTGATCCGCATAAGATGCAGTCCAATATAAACCGACATGTTTTATTGCTCCACAGCTAGAATCAATATCAAGATCTGCACTACTAGAATTAAAAGTAGTATCATCGGTATCAATATCAATGAATCCCATTTGAAATTGATTATTAAGTCCTCCATTATTATAACTCTTATTCGGATTAAATATACCTGAGCCATTATCATTGCTAACCTTCCCTAAGATCGCATTAGACACAAATTTAAAATCCCCTCGTAAAGTTAACGCTGTTCTTTTTTGTAATGGCACTTCTACTTGACTGTACACGCTACCACATAAAAAAGAGAGTATAAAAATCAACTGATAGACACTATTTTTATGCTTAAAATATCTTGTTAAAATAATTTTCCCCATATTATTTTCACCTTTTGTATTACGAACCTGTGTGAGTAACTACTTGATTAATAAGTGTTTTGTTTGTAATAGAGCCCCTGAGTATTAATGTAAAAATAAAGCTAAACATTGTGTTTAGTAAGAAAAGTGAGTGTTTTTCGATATAGATGTTGTTTTTTACGATTAAATACATTTAAAAGAAGGTTTTAGCTCTTCTTAATATGTGTTTTTCTTGTTTGTTTAGCCATTTTTTGTGGTATTTATCTAAATACATGACAAAAAACAGTCTCTCTATACCTTAAGTTTATGATACCCATTATTTTATAGTCAGGTACTCTTAGACCTACTAGGTTTCCGAAACCTAGTAGGTCTGGATCACAAAGTGATGATGCAACTTTGAATCGAGAACACCTATTTTTTGTCATGTACTTAGTGTATTTATATGAAATGAACTACAATAAGTTTTTGGTATATTTCTTAGAATTATGAAAGCTTATGCTTAAACTTGTAATACCAAAACGTATATATAATCCATATATTGACAATACAAATTCATGTAGATGGATATCCTAAAAAAAGTAGTGAATACTAATTTGATTTTAGGATACAAAAAAAATAGTTAAAATTGAACACCCTATGAAAAATTTATATATAATCAGACATGCGAAATCATCCTGGGAGTTTAATATAGAAGATCATAAAAGACCCTTAAATGATAGGGGGCTACGAGATGCAAAATTAATAGGAGAGGAATTAAAAAGCAAACAAATACCTATAGATAAAGTAGTCTGTAGCGATGCAGTACGAGCTAAAAGTACAGCAGCTATTATTTTGAAGGATTTGGGAGTGCCTAAATCACGATTTTATTTAGATACTAAAATGTATGATTTTACGGGAACTAAGGTAATGGAAGTCATTAAAGAGTGTGAAGATACAGTAGATACATTAATGATTTTTGGTCATAATTTTGGGCTAACAGATATCGTAAATAAACTTAGCGATGTAACCTTAGATAATTTACCAACTGCGGGGGTAATTGGTATCCAATTTGAAAGTACTTCTTGGAAAACCATTACTACAGGAACATGTATGTTAACTTTATTTCCAAAACAACTTTTATAAGAGCAATGAGCGAACATAAAAATGAATATTTAAATAGAGAACTGAGTTGGCTCCAATTTAATGCAAGAGTATTACAAGAGGCTTCAGATAACAATGTTCCATTATTAGAACGGCTGCGGTTTATAGGGATATTCTCAAACAATCTTGACGAGTTTTTCAAAGTACGATATGCTACGATCAAGCGTATCGATCTTGCTGGTAAAGATGGAAAGAACGTTTTAAAAGGAAGGACTGCAGGAGAGTTATTAGAAGAAATTACATCCATTGTAATCACGCAACAGGCAGAGAGTTTAAAAATCATTAATTCAATACGAGAGCAACTAAAAGAGCATAATGTTTTTATTATTGACGAACACCAAGTTACACCCGATCAAGATAGTTTTATAAGGGAGTATTTTATTTCTAAAGTCAGTCCAGCCTTAGTGACATTTATTCTTAATGATTTAGATAAGTTTCCTCACCTTAAAGATAGTGCAGCCTATCTAGCGGTTAAACTGATTCTAAAGGATCCAGTACCTACAGAAGAGCAATACTCTAAAATATTAGATGAGGATACAAAAGAAAAAATATATGCTCTTATTGAAATCCCAAAACGAATTGATCGTTTTGTAGTGCTGCCAGAAAAAAACGGAAAACAATATGTAATTATATTAGACGATTTAATTCGCTATTGTATGCATATCAATTTTAGTATTTTCGAGTACGAAAGTGCTTCTTGTCATATGATAAAAATTACAAGAGATGCGCAGTTAGATTTTGATAATGATTTACGAAAAAGTTTTATTCAGAAAATTTCGATAAGTGTTAAATCCAGAAGGGACGGAGAGCCAGTGCGGTTTGTATATGATAAAAATTTAGATCCAGATACACTGCAATATCTAATGAAAAAAATGGGAATCGATACTACAGATAGTATTATCCCAGGAGGTCGGTATCATAACCGTCGAGACTATATGAGTTTTCCTACCTTAAATAAAAAAGAACTAATCTATCAGCCTTTACATCCATTATTGATTTCAGGATTAGGATTGCATGGCAGTTTGTTGGAAAAAATAGCAAAAAAAGATTTCTTACAATACACTCCTTATCATACATTTTCATATACAGTAAAGTTTTTAAGAGAAGCTGCAATCGACCCAAAAGTACGCTCTATTAAGATTACCATATATCGTCTAGCTTCGATTTCACATATTGCGAGTTCTTTAATTAACGGGGTGAAAAACGGAAAAAAAGTAACAGTACAGATCGAGTTACAAGCGCGATTTGATGAAGAAGCTAATATTCGATATGCAGAACAAATGCAACGAGAAGGAGTAGAGCTAATTTTTGGAGTTACCGGCTTAAAAGTACATTGTAAAACCTGTATTATTGAACGCGAGGAGCGTGGTAAACTAAAACGATACGGATTTATTAGTACAGGTAATTTTAATGAGTCAACCGCAAAAATATATACCGATTATACCTTGTTTACAGCAAATGATGTGGTATTAAAAGAAGTAAATAAAATCTTTAAGTTTTTTGAAATGAACTATAAAGTAAGTCGATATAAACATTTGTTAGTGTCTCCTCATTATACGAGATCATCTTTAGTATCCCTTATTGATAAAGAAATTGAATGCAGTAAAGCAGGAAAAACAGCTCAAATTCGATTAAAATTGAATAGTTTGAGTGATTATGATATGATTGATAAACTGTATGAAGCCAGTCGTGCAGGAGTCAAGGTCGATTTGATTATACGCGGTATTTGTTGTTTAATCCCAGGAATACCAGGAATGAGTGAAAATATTACAGCCATAAGTATTGTAGATAAGTTTTTAGAACATCCTAGGTTGTATATATTTCATAATGAAGGGAATGAAAAAGTATATATCTCATCAGCCGATTGGATGACTAGAAATTTAGATCGAAGAGTAGAGATATCTTGTCCGATATACGATGAAGATATAAAGAAAGAATTAATCGATACCTTTAATATCTGCTGGAGTGATAATGTTAAAGCCAGAAAATTGTCTAAAAATCAAGACAATGGATATGTGAAAAAGATAGGAGAACCCGTACGCTCTCAGATCGCTACTTATGAATATTATATTAAAAAAATAGAAATTTAGATATTTTGTTGACAATAGAAAAATACGGAGCGATAGATATCGGTTCCAACGCAATACGGTTATTGATCAGTAGTATTCATGAAGAAGAAGGGAAGAATACGCGGTTTAAAAAAACAAGTTTAGTTCGTGTACCCATACGTTTGGGAGCAGATGTTTTTTTGACAAAAAAAGTGTCAGATAATAACATAGAACGGATGTTAGATGCCATGCAAGCATTTCAGTTATTGATGAAAACACATAATGTGGTACGCTACAAGGCCTGTGCAACATCAGCCATGCGAGAAGCTGAAAATGGAAATGAATTAGTCGGATTGATTAAAGAAAAGACGGGAATACAAATCGATATTATTGATGGTAAAGATGAAGCCGCTATTATTGCAATGACCGACCTTAATGAATTAATTAATAGTGCCGCTACCTATTTATATGTAGATGTAGGAGGAGGGAGTACTGAGTTTACAGTATATGATAATGGTAAAGTAATCACCTCAAGATCGTTCAAGTTAGGAACAGTGCGTTTGTTAAATGATTTAGTCACGAAAGAAAAATGGGATACCGTAGAACAGTGGATTAAAAAGGTCACTAAACCCTATAGAGCCATTTCGTTAATAGGGTCTGGCGGAAATATTAATAATATTTTTAAAAATAGTGGTAAATCAATGGGGAAACCCTTATCATTTTTATATCTAAGTTCCTATTATCAATTATTAAGTTCGTTAACGTATGAAGAGCGAATTTGGCAATTAAACCTTAATCAAGATCGGGCGGATGTTATTTTACCAGCAGCCAAAATTTACCTTTCTGCGATGCAATGGAGTGGGGCGCGAAAAATTCATGTTCCTAAAATAGGATTGTCTGATGGAATTATTAAATCATTATATAGTGAAAAATTAATGTAACTATGGTTATTGCATTGGAGAGTTATGTTTTTTTAGGAGATACTGCTACTATCTTGCAATTAAGAGGCTATTTGTTTTAAAAAATCAGTATTAATTAGTAAACTTGTTACTTATATAGATATAAAATCATAATTATGATAAAATTACAGATTGCAATACTAATGATAGTGGCAATATATACTACTACAAGTGCTCAAGAATCTAGATATGGACTTCGATTAGGAGTAAATTTAAGTTCGATAAGTTCCGATGATATAGGAGAGGGGTTAGATGAATCCAGAATAGGTGTTGCAGCAGGATTCTTTGCAGAGTATTTTTTAACTCAAAAATTAACGATACAACCAGAATTGCAATATTCATCTCAAGGGAATAAGAGTAAAACATTACGTGTTAATTATATTCAATTACCAGTCCTGTTTAAATATTCAATATTTAGAGATGTTGTAAACCTCCAATTGGGACCACAAGCAGGGGTCAAAATTTGGGAGTGGGAGAGAAACCAAAATTACAATACATTTGATTTTGCTGGCGTAATAGGTTTAGGCGTAAATTTTACAGATAATTTTTTTGCTACAGTACGATATGCACATAGTATCACTAATGTCTTTGATGATAGTGATTTGCCAATTAGTGTAGAAGGAAACAATACCAATATTCAGCTTTCTGTAGGATACCGTTTATAAGAAAATTTACTTTCAAAAAAAATAACAGAGTATAAAAGCGTTCAGAAATCATTTTTGAACGCTTTTTGCATCTATATACTATAGAGTAAAGGGTTCAATAGATATAAGAACACCTAATAGAAATCAAATAGAAATTATGATATGCCGTAATATGTAGTATATTTGTCCATTATTTTAGGAAGGGATTATGTCGATTGTTATCTTTTAAATTTCCGTGTACTGTAATAGGAATGTTTATGTAAAGGAGAGATATAAAGCAGTATAAAATTGTATGACTATTATATGAAAAAATTAATCAGAGTAGCTACAGTACCAGTGTCATTGAGCGGATTGCTGCAAGGTCAGCTTAAATTTATGTCTCAACATTATGAAGTCATAGGAGTGTCGAGTGCAGCGGGGGATATTTTAGAAAGTGTTACAGAAACGGAAGGCATTAAAGTGATTCCGGTCGAAATGACACGTAAAATCACACCATTCCAAGATCTAAAGGCAGTATATCAATTGTATAAAGTATTTAAAAAGGAAAAACCCTTTATAGTACACTCCATAACGCCTAAAGCCGGTTTGTTAAGTATGATGGCAGCCTATTTAGCCAGAGTACCACATCGAATGCACTCGTTTACAGGTTTAATATTTCCATATAGAGAAGGGTTCTTACAACAACTGTTAATTTTAATGGATAAAATTTTATGCTTTTGTGCCACAGTAATTTATCCAGAAGGTGAAGGCGTAAAGAAAGATTTAATAAAATTTAAGATCACTTCAAAACCATTAAGAATTGTAGCTAACGGAGGGATCAATGGGACTGATATTTCTTATTTTGATCCTAAACAATATTCAGATTCAGATGCTGCAACATTACGGTCTTCATTAGGGATAGCACCCACAGATTTTGTATTTATATTTGTAGGAAGACTCGTTACCGACAAAGGGATTAATGAATTGATTACAGTATATAAAGATATAGGAACAAAATATCCGAATTCAAAATTACTTCTTGTAGGGCCACCAGAAAAAGATTTAGATCCTTTATTGCCAGAAACAGAAGCAGAAATAGAAACAAATTCTAATATTATCGCCGTAGGATGGCAAAATGACGTACGTCCTTATTTTTCAATATCTAATGCCTTAGTGTTTCCTAGTTATAGAGAGGGGTTTCCTAATGTAGTGATTCAATCCGGAGCAATGGGATTACCTAGCATTGTAACCGATATTAGTGGTTGTAATGAAATTGTAACAGATCAGGTAAATGGGATTATTGTAAAATCGAAAGATTGTGATACGCTGCATGCCGCTATGGAAAAAATGATTGTAGATCCAGATTTTGTTGCCAAAACCGCAAAAGATGCAAGAACAATTGTATCGAGCCAGTATGAACGAAAACATGTTTGGAATTCTTTTTTACAAGAATATCAAAATTTAGAAAACGAAGCAAAAAAATAAAGACTATGTATAGTAAAGTAATAAAACGTGTATTTGATATCTTTTTCTCAGTACTACTATTGTTTTGTATTGTGCCAATACTGTTAATGATTATAGTCATATTAAGTATTGCAAATAAAGGAACTCCCTTTTTTGTTCAGCCAAGACCTGGTCGCGATGAAAAAATATTTCATGTGATTAAGTTTAAAACAATGAATGATGCAACAGATGATGAAGGCAGATTATTATCCGATACAGAACGCTTAACTTGGATGGGGAAGATCGTAAGAAAAACATCGGTAGACGAATTACCTCAATTAATTAATGTGCTAAAAGGGGATATGAGTTTTATAGGACCTAGACCTCTATTGATCCGGTATTTACCGTATTATACGGAAGACGAAAAGCGAAGGCATTCCATACGTCCTGGGATTACAGGATTAGCTCAAGTTTCTGGTCGAAATTTATTAAAATGGGATGAGCGCCTAGCTAAGGACATAGAATACGTAGACACTATTTCATTTATGCTAGACGTTAAAATACTAATACAAACAATAAAAAATGTAATCACATCAAAGGATATCGTTGTGGATCCTAGTGCCTTAATGTTAGATTTAGATGAATATAGAAAAAATTAAATGGGCAATTCTGGTTACGGGTTGGGGTCGGAATGCTAAAGATACAATTGAAGCGTATACAAAAGGTAAGTTAAAGAAAAGTGATATCGTTTTGGTAATCTATGAAGATGAACCCTGTGGAGCCGCAGATTTAGCTAAAGAAGTAGGTATTGATGCCGTTCAGATTATTAAAAAGGACTATCCTAATAGGATCGCTTATCAACACGCTTTAATCAATATACTGCAAAATAAAAATATAGACTATGTATTTTTATTAAACTATAAATACATTATTAAAAACGATATGCTTAGCGCTTTTCCAAACCGTATTATTAACATTCATCCTTCGTTATTTCCGAGTTTTTTAGCAACAAAAACGGCAGTTCAAGAAGCTTTGGCCTATGGAGTTAAAATAACTGGCATTACTACCCATGTTATAGATGATAAAATTGATGAAGGTAGGATTTTATGCCAAAAAGCAATTAAAGTAAAAAATGAGACTACGTTTGAAGAAATTTATCCAAAATTTGCAAAGGCAGGTAAGAAATTAATTAGAAGAACGATTAAAGTAATTGAGAAAAATCATTTTAATGGTAAACGTAATATAGAATAATTGTTTTATTCTTATTTTTTTTAACACATAAACATACTTTTAGTTAAATTTTAAAAAACATTGAAAAGCATGTAAGGAATACATGAAATATCGACAAATGTTTTTGGAAAACTATTTTATTACTTTAACACAATGTTTGATAACCTAAGAATAGAGCACATTACTAAAGCAATGTTAAGAGATGCTCTTGAAGATAATACATTTTGGAACAAGGCTATTGCCCCATTTCCAAAAAGTAAGGCATTGTGGCTTATCGCTAATGATAGAATTGAAGAAAACGAGTACTGTGCTGTAATTGGATTTAACAATGACGAAATGGTATCTTTTCTATTTCTTTTTCCTGACCTTATGAATAGTGAAGAAGCATCAGTGCCAAAAAAAGTGTATTGGATGATTCTTTGGTGGGTAGACAAAAAATATGAAGACACTATTTTAGGATCGTATGTGTTTAATGAAGCTTTACGGGTAACAGACAAACAGGTGTTGATCAAATCTTATGCAGAAAAAGTAAATAGTTTTTACGAAAAACAACCGTTTGATACCATTACTTCTAGGTTGCGATACACACTCTTTTTTGGTGTTGATCCAAGTATTATTATAGGAAGATGGTCCATAATGAATACGTTTAAGTTCTTTTTGTATCCAATAGAAGGTTTAACTGCAGCTTTAAGTAGAATACTAAATAAGTACAAACTTCCTGATGTTGTAAAAACACTGGAATATGATTATATTTCGGCTTTAGATAATGAGGTATGGGAGTATATAGCTCCTTTATGTCAAGATGATTTGATCTATAAAACAAAGTCTTATATCGATTGGCAATTAAATCCAATGCAATACAATTGTATTCCAATACCTCAGAAACAAAAGTACACCTCACTCTTGGCAGGGAGTAGTCAAAGAATCAAAATTCAAACCGTGAAAATTAAGCAAAATAATAAGATAATAGGGTTTTTGTCTTATATTGTAAATCATAAAGAGTTGAATATCAAGTATTTTTTAGTAAAAGAAGAGTGCCATTATGAGGCATGTGTAGCGGCATTAATGGAGCATTTTATTATAGAAAAAACAAACTTTATATTTACAGATGACACAAAGCTTTATGAAGCCATAAACAAACAATATTTTGCTATTTTTGTGTATAAAAAAAGAAAAAAAGGACTAGCGCATCGAGAAATGAAATTAGAGGGATCGAAGCTTAACTTTTTTAATAGAGATGGACATTTTTACTAACTAAAAACAAATGACATTTGTAGAGAAATTACGTAACTCAATACTACAGTATCCAAATAATATAGCGTTTCATATTGATGAAACACAGTATACCTACGCCCAATTGGGAATTGCAGTATCCAGCATCCGATTAGTGTTGAAAGAGCAGGATGTAGGTCAAAACCCATTAGTGGGATTGGTTACTAATGATGACTTTTATACCTATGCAAGTATCATTGCATTATGGTTTGAAGGTAAAGGGTATGTGCCTATCAATACCAATGCGCCTGTAGAACGAAATAGAGAAGTCTTAGTGCTAGCAGAAACTACTCATGTTTTAGATTCTTCAGAAACAAGCATATATACGGATAGCCATAGTGTGATCAATACTACAAAGCATCACACATCAGCATTACATTTAGACCTAAATAATAGTGATGCAAATACGTTAGCATATATAATATTTACATCAGGAACCACAGGTGTGCCCAAAGGAGTGCCTATCAGTTTTGCGAATCTGCAGGCATTTGTAAATGCAATAGCCGTAGACCCCGATTTTGAATTAGTGCCTTCAGATCGTTGTTTGCAGATGTTTGAAATGACTTTTGATTTCTCAGTAGTTTCTTACCTATTACCGTTATTAAGTGGAGCTAGTATATATACAATCCCAAAGTCAGCTATTAAATATTTTTATATCGTAAAATTGATTCAAGAACATAAAATTACAGTACTATCCTTAGTGCCTTCCATAATTCATTATTTACAGCCCTATTTTCAAGAAATACAAGCACCACAAATCCGATATTGTAGTTTTGGTGGTAGTGCGTTGTATGAAGATATTGTATCCAAATGGAGTAAATGTATTCCTAATGCCACAATATTTAACTATTATGGCCCTACAGAGTGTACAATATACAGCTCTTGCTATAAGTTTGATTCACAAATTAAAAACAAAACATATAACGGCATCTTGTCCATTGGAAAACCACTGCATGGAATAGAGTTTGTAATTTTAGATCAAAACGGGAACGAAAGCCCTGTGGGAGAATTAGGAGAACTCTATATTGCAGGACATCAACAAACCTTAGAGTATTGGAAAAGAGAAGATGTAAATCAAACTTCTTTTATGAATATTGAAGGAGTGCGATATTATAAAACAGGTGATTTGTGTTATGTTGATGAGGAAGGATTTTTCTATTATTCAGGAAGAGAAGATTTTCAAGTGAAAATACGAGGATATCGTATTGAACTTTCAGAAATAGAATTTTATATAAAACAACATGCTGCCTTAAATTGTGTCGCTATAGATATTGTTAATGAATTGGGAAACACGGAAATAGGGATGGTTGTTGAAACTAAAGATTTAGATGTAAAACCATTAATAACACATCTTAAAGAAAATTTACCAGAGTATAAGATACCTACTCAAATAATACAATTAAAAGAATTTCCCTATACCATAAATGGTAAGATAGATAGGAGAACAATACGGACTCATTTTGAAACTAAATAAAGTAAACACTTAAGTAAAGCATGGAAAAAAAATACATTATTAAAAAAATCACAAATGCTTTTAGTACAGTACTAGAGCATGATGATTTTGAATTAAAAGAAGAGACTACAGCAGAAGATGTGAGCGGTTGGGAATCGATTACACACATGATGATTATCGCTGAAATAGAAAACACATTTGGAATTCGATTCAAATTAATGGATCTTATGCAAATGAATACTATTGGAGATTTAATTCAAAGTGTAATCAAGGAGGTAGATACACTTTCTAAAAACGTATAAACAGTATGGATATCATGTTTTTAAAGCGATTTTTCGAGTTTTTTATAGCATTATTTGTACTACTAATGTTCTCACCTGTTTTAATTATAGTAATAGTTGTATTATTGTTTTCGAATAAGGGTAAAGTGTTTTGCTTTCAAGAAAGTCCAGATAAGGGAGGACGCATCTTTAATATTATTAAATTAAAGAGTATGAACGATAAGAAAGATGAATGCGGAGAATTACTTCCTTATGAAGACCGAATTACAAAAATGGGAAACCTGATCCGAAAATACTCTTTAGATGAAATTCCTCAATTGTTGAATGTTATAAAAGTGGGTATGAGTATTATTGGGTCAAGACCGCTATTAGTAGAGTCTTTAGATCGATATAATAATCAACCAAAGCGTCGTCATAAAATGAAGCCGGGGTTACAGGATGGGCTCAAATAAATGGAAGAAATACAATTAGTTGGAAACAAAAATTTGAGTACGATGTATGGTATATTGATACTATTTCGTTTCTACTAGATGTGAAGATCATTCTGAAAACAATTAAAAAAGGAATAGTAAAAGAAGGAGTAAATAGTGCAGAAAATCTTAATATGTCAATATTTACAGGAGGTGAAGATGGATAAATATAATAAAAGAATGGATAAGGTGTTAATTATTGGAGCCTCTGATCATGCTAAGGTTATTACAGAAGCAATAGAGTTAAATGGGAATTATAAGATTTATGGTGTTATAGATACCTGTAAATCTGTTGGTGTAAAAGTTTTAGGCTATAGTGTTTTAGGAGATGAACACCTTATCCCTGAGTTGATAAACAAGGGAGTAACTAAAGGAATTATAGGTATTGGTGATAATTGGATTCGACAAAAAATGATGGTAAAAATTAGAGAAATAGCCCCAGATTTTGAGTTTATTACCGTCATTCATCCTAAAGCTGTAGTAAGTCCGTATGCTAAAATCGGAAAAGGAACTGTGGTTTTAGCGATGTCAGTTGTGAATACAGAAGCAATTGTTGGGGATTTTTGTATTATTAATACTAATGCGATATTAGAACACAATTGTGTAATAGGTGATTTTGCTAGTATTGCATCTGGAGGAATTATAGGAGGGAAAGTTCAGGTAGGGGGATTTTCATTAATATCACTTGGCGCTAACGTAATACAAAGTATGACAATTGGAGAACATTCTATTGTAGGTGCTGGAGCAGTGGTAACATCATCAGTTGCTTCATATAAGGTTTCTTCTGGAGTACCTTCTAGACCTATAAAAGATCGAAAAGAAGGAGAGCGATATCTGACTAGTGCTGTAAAAGATATAAGTTTTGAATGCAGAACTATTAAAAGTCAAGAAGATATTAATTTATATAAAAAGAATTTAGAATCTTTAAATAATCAAAATCCATTTTATATACTAGAGTTGTTGGATACTACAGATATGAAAGGGTATGAATTGCGTTATTTTGTTTTGAAAACAAAAAGTGCGATTTTGATGTTAATGCCTTTTTATATTAGAAGTATAGAAATAGATGGAGAGAAAACACCATATTATGATGTTACGTCTCCTTATGGATATGGGGGGCCTTTGTATAATAAACAGAAGTGTACGGATAAAATGATACTTCATTTTTGGGAAAAGGTGGATCAATGGTATAAAAATAATGCAATTGTAAGTGAGTTTATCAGGTTTAGCTTAAATGATAATCATAAAGAATATACAGGAGAATGTATCCCTAGTTTAGTAAATATCAAAGGTGAGATTACGGATTTTGAAAAAACATGGGTCAGCTTTAAGCCAAAAGTTAGAAATAACTATAGGAAAGCGCAGCAAGAAGAATTGTCTTTAAAATTATATTCAGGAGATATTTCTCGCGATGTTATTAAAGACTTTTATGATATTTATATTCAAACAATGCAACGTAATAATGCAGATGATCATTATTTTCATTTTATAGATTATTTCATAACTTTAGTTCAGAACAATCCAAGCGGAATACTTATTGCAATGGTGTATAAAAATAATATTCCAATCTCTACAGAATTAATTCTTTTAGGAGAAGGAGTGTTGTATTCTTATTTAGGAGGTACGATTTCAGACTATTTTTATACGAGACCTAATGATTTTCTGAAAATAGAGGTTATGAAATGGGCACAAGAAAATGAATTCAAATATTACGTGCTTGGTGGTGGAAGAAAAAATGGAGACAGCTTATATAAGTATAAAAAATCATTTTTTCCAAATGATGAAGATGTAGTATATTATACCGGAAGAAAAGTAATAGATAAAGAGGTGTACTGTGCACTATCAAACCAGAAAAAAAATCAAGAAATCATGGGGTCTACTATAGATGTAAAAACCGATTATTTCCCGATATATAGAAAAAATGAAAGCGCGTCATAGCATTATGAATCAATAAAATATTTTTTTTTGTAAAAAAATAGCAAGTTATTTGAATGCTATTACAATTAAAAAGAAGATTTTCGGTTATACAATATAATTTCAGAGTAATATTAAAGCACATACTTTAATTAGCATTGAGTAAAAAAAAGTTAAGAACGAAATACAATGAATATTTTAATAACTTCTGCGGGGAGAAGGGTGTCACTTTTAAAAATGTTTAAGGAAGAATTAATTAAAGTTTTTCCTGAAGGGCAAGTGTATGCAACAGATATGAATCCTAGTTTATCTGCGGCATCCAATATAGCAGACAAATCATTTGTGGTGCCAAGAGTAAGCACGCCTGAGTATTTAGAAATACTATTAGACATCTGTACGACGAACAATATCTCACTGATTGTTCCTACAATAGACACTGAACTATTGTTTTTAGCAGAAAATGAGCAATTATTTTTAGATAAAAATATAGAAGTAGTAATCTCTTCAGTAGGTTTGATAGAGGATTGTCGAGACAAAAGACAGATTCACGATTTTTTTGAAGGCAGAGGGATTCCAATAGCAAAAGAATTTCCAAAAGATAATTACGTGTTGCCAATTTTTATTAAGCCTTATGATGGGAGTAGGAGTGTAGATACTTTTTTAATAGAGAAGGAAGAAGATTTAACCTCGTATCATTTTGAGAACAAAAAATTGATGTTTTTAGAGTATTTAGATCATACGAAATATGATGAGTACACCTGTGATATGTACTATGGAAAAGATAGTGAATTAAAATGTGTTGTTCCTAGAAAACGGATTGAAGTAAGAGACGGGGAAGTAAATAAAGGAAAAACATCAAATAATGCATTAGTCACCTTTCTAAAAGACAAAATGAAGATTGTGGACGGTGCAAGGGGGTGTTTGACTGTTCAGTTCTTTAAGCATAAAGATTCAGATAGTGTGGTAGGGATAGAGGTAAATGCACGCTTTGGTGGTGGATATCCATTATCATATCATGCCGGAGCTAACTATCCAGCATGGATTATAAAAGAGTATTTATTAAAAGAAACCATACCCACTTCTTTTGATTGCTGGGAAGATAATTTATTAATGTTGCGTTACGATGATGAAATCTTAGTACATGGATATAAAGATTGAGGATAATAGTGTTTTTGTTTTTGATTTAGACGATACATTATATCACGAAATCGATTATTTGAAGTCAGCATATAAGGAAATCGCTAAAGATTTAGAACCTTTAGGATGGAAATTGCTATATGCAGAGATGTTTTCTTTATATCGAAGCAAAGAGAATGTTTTTGATAGTATAGCAAAACGGTATGATATACCTGTAATATCCCTTATCGAAAAATACAGAAACCATAAGCCAGATATCCAGCTTTTTGACGGAGCTAAAGAGCTGTTAGAATTATTAGCAAGTCATAACTTAGATATAGCACTAGTAACCGATGGGAGGTCTATAACACAGCGTAATAAAATTGAAAGCCTAGGAATTACACAATTCTTTTCTAAAGTTATAATTTCAGAAGAATTAGGAACAGAAAAACCAAACCTCAATAATTTTAAAGTAATAGAAGAAGCTTTTGGTAAAAAAAACTATTATTATATAGCGGATAATCTAAAAAAAGATTTTGTAGCACCACACAAGCTAGGTTGGAAAACAATTGGGATTATAGATGATGGATTAAACATCCATAATACGGTATCTCAATACCTATTAGAAAAACATATTCCAGATGTTTTGTGTTTTGGATACGCTGACTTTCAGATTGTTATATAATCCTAACACTTCGTGTAATCATTAAAATAGAACGAATAGTTGTGTTACTTTAATATGCTATAATTGTTGTTTAGCGTTAATTTCAGCATTATATCTAAAAAAGAATCAATTACGGTTTTTTATTTGTCAAACTATAGTACATTTGTGGCACATTTTGTGGAATGGGAAATCCAAAAAATTGTTTGAAAATTTATTTCAAAACCTTCCTTTTTTTTTAACTTAGATTGTCCTTAAAAAAGGATAAAACATAGGGTCATTTTTGAAATGATTTAGTATTAATTGGAAAAACATGAATTTGACTGACACTAAAAAAATATGGCTTTCTTCACCTCATATGGGTGGAAAAGAGCAAGGGTTTATTACAGAAGCATTTAATGAAAATTGGATAGCTCCTTTAGGGCCAAATGTTGATAAATTTGAAAGTGCAATACAATCTTACCTAGGCGAATCTAGTCATGTTGGAGCATTAAGTTCTGGTACTGGTGCCTTACATATTGGATTGATATTACTAGGAGTATCATCAGGAGATGAAGTACTATGCCAAAGCATGACATTCTCGGCATCAGCCAATCCAATAGTATATCTAGGAGCTACCCCAGTATACATCGATAGTGAGCGAGATACATGGAATATCTGTCCAGAGCAATTAGAGATTGCTATAAAAGATAGAATAGTAAAAGGAAAAAAGCCAAAAGCAATTATAGCTGTGCATTTATATGGAATGCCATATAAAGCAAAAGAAATTCAAGAAATATCAGAGCGTTATGAAATCCCCGTATTAGAAGATAGTGCAGAAGCATTAGGGAGTTCTTATGAAGATCAAAAGTGTGGTACTTTTGGAGATATCGCTATTTTATCGTTTAATGGTAATAAAATTATAACGACTTCTGGTGGAGGGGCTATAGTAACCAAAAGCAAAGCAATAAAAGACAAGGCCATTTTCTTAGCTACTCAAGCTAGAGATGATGCACCGCATTACCAACATTCTGAAATTGGATATAATTACAGAATGAGTAATATTTTAGCCGGTATTGGTCGTGGACAAATGTTAGTGCTTGATGATCACGTAGCACTCAGACGTAGAAACTATGAGTATTATCAGCAACAACTTTCGTCATATTCAGGGCTACGTTTCTTAGCAGAGCCTAAAGGATTGTATTCTAATCGATGGTTAAGTTGTGTCGAAACAGAATCTTATGAAATGAGAGAACGTATTCGTTTAGGATTAGCAGCACAAAATATAGAATCTAGACCTTTATGGAAACCAATGCATCAGCAACCCGTGTTTAAAAATTGTGATTGCTATCTAAATGGTGTTTCAGACGATTTATTTGAGAAAGGTCTTTGTCTTCCAAGCGGATCTAATTTAGAAGAAGAGGACTTGTTTAGAATTGTGTCAGTAATTAAAGATATCTTGAGATGATAAAAAATTACGTAATCAATAATTCTCATAAACACGCCTCAAAATGGCTGGTGTTATGTATTGATGTCGCTATAACTATTTTTAATTTCTTTCTGGCATATATTATTCGATTTGGAATAACTCTGAATATAGAAGAAATCAATATCGGGTATCAATTGCCAATAATGGTAGTTTTAGCAACACTAAGTTTCCTGATTGTAGGTTCATACAAAGGGGTAGTGCGGCACACGGGAATGCGAGATGCATATAACCTATTTCTTTCTGTAACCATTTTAATAGCCTTTAGTGGTTTTCTAATGATTGCTAGTACAAAAATTGCTGCGGTTCCAAGATTACTTAGAATACCAATATCAATTATATGCATACACTATTTATTAAATATTATTACACTAACATTAAGTCGTTTAATATTTAAGTATTGCTATTATTATATCAAATCTCAACTAGGAGAAGCCTCTAGAGTGATGATCTATGGTGCAGGAGATTCTGGCTTGATCACATTAGCTGCAATTACAAATGATTCTGTACAATCATCAACAGTATTAGGTTTTTTAGATGATAATCCTCAAAAGAAAGGGAAAACAATTAATGGGATCAAAGTGTATGGGTCTAATGCATTGACAAAATCATTTATAACCAAAAATAACATCAATGAAATCATTGTATCGATACCACACTTAGATAAAAAGAAATTATCAGAAATATCAGATACATTGCTTCAGTTTAATGTTAAAGTCAAAATTGTACCGGCAGCAAAAGATTGGATTGATGGGACATTGGAAGCATCTCAAATTAAAGCAATACAGATTGAAGATTTACTAGAAAGACCCCCAATAGCTTTAGAAAATCAGAACATAAAAACAGAACTCAAGGATAAAGTGATTATGATTACAGGTGCAGCTGGATCTATTGGAAGTGAAATTGTACGTCAAGCTTCCTATTATGAGTATAATCACATGGTTTTGGTAGATCAGGCAGAATCACCATTGTATGATTTACAACAAGAACTATTGAGCAAAGGAGTATCTAATTTCACGCCTATTGTAGCAGATATCCGTGATCATAAACGTATTGAGACGATATTTAAAAAGCATCAGCCTAATATGGTTTTTCATGCTGCGGCATACAAACATGTGCCACTAATGGAGGCTAACCCCTCTGAAGCAATCAAGATCAATGTTATTGGAACTAGAAAATTAGCAGATTTATCTGCTAAGTTTAATGTAGACAAATTTGTATTTGTATCCACAGATAAAGCGGTAAACCCTACCAATGTAATGGGAGCAACCAAAAGAGTTGCTGAAATGTATATCAAGTGTCTTCACAATACCAGTAGTACTAAGTTTATAACCACTCGATTTGGTAATGTATTAGGATCCAATGGATCAGTTATTCCATTATTTAAAAATCAGATTGACAAAGGTGGACCACTTACGGTAACGCACAAAGATGTAACTCGTTTTTTTATGACCATTCCCGAAGCATCGCAATTGGTTATAGAAGCCGGTACAATGGGGAATGGAGGAGAAATATTTATCTTTGATATGGGAGAGTCGGTGAAGATTTTTGATCTTGCAAAAAAAATGATTCGATTATCAGGGCTCAAGTACCCCGATGATATCGACATCTCAATTTCAGGATTACGTCCTGGTGAAAAGTTGTATGAAGAATTACTTGCGGATACTGAAAATACATTGCCTACATACCATAAGAAAATAATGATTAGCAAATTTGATGATGAAGATGGTCAACAAGTTAAGGATCATATTAATTATTTATGTGAAATGGATTTACTAAATCAAGATGATCTTATTGTCAGTAAATTAAAAGATATAGTTCCTGAGTTTATCTCTAAGAACTCTACTTTTGAAAGTATCGATAAGAAAAAAACAGGCAATGATTTATCAAATAAAAAAGAAATAGTTTAATTGAATTTTAAAACAGTAGTACTAATGTTTACAAAAAACGCTCTAGCAAACCATAATAATCTATTACGTAAAAAGATATATCAACTCATTTGTTGTCTTGTCGTAAGTGCATCTATTTTCTCCTGTAAAACAAAACATGATGTGCTTTACTTTCAAAACTCAACAAATTTAGAACAAATAGCAGCTACAAAATCATTTACACCTGTATTTAAAATAGATGATATTTTAAGTATTGTAGTATCTGCAAGTGATATGGAAGCTGCACGTCCATTTAATTTAGGAACTTCAACAGCAATTACTTCTGCAGAAGGAGCTTCATCAACAGCCGGAACTAGTGCGTCTGATCCTTCATACCTTATTGGGACTGATGGCAGTATTGATTTTCCTGTAATTGGAAAATTAAAGGTATCAGGGCTTACTCGTGTTGAAGTAAAAGAAGTATTGAAAGAGAAGTTAAAGATTTATATTAAAAATCCTGTAGTAACCGTACGACTCAAAAACTTTAAAATTACGGTAATAGGAGAAGTAAATGGGCCGGGTTCATATTCAATACCTAATGAAAGAATTACCATTATAGAAGCATTAGGACTCGCTAGAGATATGACGATAAAAGGGAATAGAACAAATGTAGTTGTCATTAGAGAAATCGATGGCGTAAGTACATATTATCGTGTAGACCTTACAGCAAAAACAATTTTTGAATCGCCAGTGTATTATTTAGCCCAAAATGATGTGATTTATGTAGAACCCAATGAATCACAAATCAAAAATGCCGGATCAAATCCTAATGTATTAGCTATAGTATTAAGTGTATTAGGAATTGCATTATCTGTAGCTAATCTTATTATTGTAGCAGATCGATAATTAATTTTTCTTTTTAAAGAAACTCATTTTATTATATATGATTTCCAATTCACAACAGTTTACAAAAAACGAAAGTAGTACAAGTAACTTCTCAAATTCCAGTTTTAATATAAGGGATTTCGTGATGAAATTTGTAAAGAAATGGTATTGGTTTATATTCAGTGTTTTCCTATTTCTTAGTATCGCATTTCTTAAGGTTAGGTATACACTTCCTCAATACAGTGTTTCAGGAACTATAATGATTGCTCCAGAAGAAAACATTAGTCAATCCGAATTATCAGCATTTAAGGATATGGGCTTATTCGATAATACTAAAAGTAAAATCGAAAATGAAATTCAAATTATTAAATCAAGAACATTAATTACAAATGTTGTCAATAAATTGGATCTAAATATTCAATACTATTCTCAAGGTCGAATATTAGAGGTGGAAAATTATCCTAAATCATTACTAGAAATTAATCTTTTAGGACATGATTCTATTGTTAAGAATAGATATCGTGTATTTCGCATAAAGATTAATTCTCCTTTGTCCTATTCTTTAATTGATGAAGATGAAAAAAAATTAAGTACACATTCTTTTGGGAAAACATATAAAGATCCAGTAATCGGAAATTTTGTAATTACACCTAGATTAGATAAAGTTGATAAAAAACTTAAGGGTAATATTATTAAAATAAAAATCAGCCCTGTGAATAATATTGCAGAATATTATCGAAATAGGTTAGTGATTTCTCCTGTCGGTAAAAGCTCAACAATTGTACGATTATCGGTAAGTGATGCTGTTAAGGAGAAAGCTACTGATATTATTAACAACTTGATTGAAGAATATAATAATGCTACAGTAGAAAGTAAAAAGCAGATCTCTGCAAAAACAGCAGATTTTATTAATAAACGCTTGGATTTGATTTCAGGAGATTTATCTTCTGTAGATACAGAAGCCGCAGATTATAAGTCAAGTAAAGGATTGAGTTTAGATGTCTCCGCACAAGCTAATAGTGCACTCCAATATGGAACACAAACCAAACAGCAGATACGTCAAATACAGACACAATTACAATTGGTGCAGTCCATGTCTTCTTTCATTCAAAATCAAGGAGGTCAATACGAATTAATTCCTTCTAACTTAGGCTTTGATGATCCTTCAATTACAGGAACAGTGGGGCGATACAATAGTTTGATTCTTAGAAGAAAACAATTATTGAAGTCTTCAAGTATTCAAAATCCTGTAGTCGTAAACTTGGATGAACAAATCAATGGACTTAGACAAGTCCTAATGGGCAGTTTAAATAGTTTGAAAAGTACCATAAAGATTCAGTTAAGTAGTCTTCAAAATCAAAGTAGCTACTTTAGTGGAACGGTCTATAATGCTCCAGAAAGTCAAAAAGACTTGAGGGTTATTGAAAGAGAGCAAACGATAAAGGAACAACTATTTTTATATTTATTACAAAAGAGAGAAGAAGCAGAGATCACGAGTAATGTAACCTTATCAAATATTCGGATCATTGATAAAGCTTCTGTATTATCAGCATTTCCAATATCACCAAATAGTAAAATGATATACATGGCAGCCTTATTATTAGGGTTAGCGATTCCATTTTTAACGATTTATTTGATTGATTTACTTAACGTTAAGATTAGTTCTAGAGAAGATATAGAAAATGTGCTTTCCATGCCAATTCTAGGATCAATACCAAAAACTAAAGAGAAAAATAAAATTGTTATTTCTAAAAGTAATCGATCAGGTGTTGCTGAAGCATTTCGTATTTTAAGAACTAATGTAGATTTCTTAATGGCTGGAAATACTAAAAAATCAGGAAAAATAATTTTTGTAACCTCTACAATATCTGGAGAAGGAAAAACAATGATTTCTTCAAACTTAGCAAAAACGCTTGCCATATCAGGAAAGAAAGTTGCGTATGTAGGTACGGATTTTAGAGATCCAAAATTTCATAAATTCTTAGAGCTGCCACAAGGGAAACAAACCAAAGGATTTACAAACTTTATAACAAACTCAGACTTAAACCCTAGTGATGTGATCTATACTCAAAAAGATGAAGATCCTTTTGATATTATTCCTTCAGGAGTGATTCCTCCAAATCCAGCTGAGTTATTGATGCAGGATAGAGTAAAGGTTATGTTTGAGTATTTAGAAAACAACTATGATTTTGTGATCGTGGATACGGCTCCTGTAAGTTTAGTAACCGATACTTTATTAATTGGTAGTCTGTCAGATTTAAGTATTTACGTAGTGCGAGAAAATTATTCGGATAAACGTATGCTACAGATTCCTGAAAATTTCTATGCAGAAAATCGATTACCGAATATGGCTGTTCTATTAAATGCCGCTCAAAATAAAGGTGGATATAACTATGGGTATGGTTACGGTTATGGAAGTAAAAAATAAAATCAATTGATTGAGTTGTTCTAAATAGGTTGACTGTTTTGAGTAAATTAAATTAATCCATCGAAGCTAGCTTTGATGGATTTTTTAGTTATAGGAGTAATGTCAGTGAAGTATCCGTCCGAGCACCAGCATATTGACTTGATAGGTTATGGTATCTAATTTTGTATTTTTCAAAATCAGATATTATGTTAAGTCTCTCTAGTACTTGTAAATTTGAATTGTATTTGCCTCCAACAGATATGCGTAAGAG
>CALFCI010000096.1 GCA_937951135.1 uncultured Aquimarina sp.
GTAAAACCCTTATGAATTTGATAAAATAATCCATTTTTTGTTGTGGAATCATTAATTTATTAACCGAAAACGTTATAGTTTTTCCTTTGATTAGGTTATTAAACGCAATAATAATAGTTTTGCTCTCCATGACAAAAAAAGTGAATAATATTGCGGTGTTAACATCCGGGGGCGATGCACCTGGCATGAATGCAGCAATTCGTGCCGTAGTACGTTCTTGTAGTTATTATAACCTCAAATGCTTTGGGGTATATAGAGGGTACGAAGGACTTATGAATAATGAAATGGACGAGCTTAATGCACGTTCAGTAAGAAATATAATTAATAAAGGAGGAACTTTTTTAAAGTCAGCGCGTTCTCAGGATTTTAGAACGAAAGAAGGACGAAAGAAAGCACATCATAATTTAGTAAAGAATGGTGTAGATGCTTTGGTAGTCATTGGCGGTGATGGTAGTTTTACCGGAGCTTTAAAATTGTCTGAAGAATTTAATTTTCCAGTAGTGGGAATACCGGGAACTATTGATAACGATATTAATGGTACAGATTATACGATCGGATATGATACCGCGTTAAATACTGTGGTTGAAGCGATTGATAAAATTAGAGATACTGCAAGTTCTCATAATCGATTGTTTTTAATTGAGGTAATGGGGCGCGATGCAGGAGATATTGCGTTAAACTCGGGTATTGGAGCTGGTGCAGAAGAAATTTTGATCCCAGAAGAAGATATGGGAGCAGATCGATTGATTGAATCCTTACGTAAAAGTGAAAAATCAGGAAAGACCTCTAGTATCATTGTTGTTGCTGAAGGCGATAAATCAGGTAAAAATATATTCGAATTAGGAGAGTATGTAGAAGAAAACCTAACAGGGTATGAAGTTCGAGTATCAGTATTAGGGCATATTCAACGCGGTGGATCACCAAGTTGTTTTGATCGCGTACTGGCTAGTAAACTAGGAGTAGGTGCTGTAGAAGCATTGATGGAAGGGCAAAAAGAAATTATGATTGGTATTTCACATAAAAATGTAATTACTGTTCCACTTAGAAAAGCATTAGAAAAAAGAGAGCATCGGCATGATAAGTTAATTAAAGTAGCTGATATTACCTCTGTATAAGTTTATAAAAGCGTTTAAATTAAAAATAATTAAATAGAAAAGTATGAGTACTTTAAAATTAGGAATTAACGGTTTCGGAAGAATTGGAAGAATTGCATTTAGAATTGCTTCTCAAAGAGAAAACGTTGAGATTGTAGCGATAAATGATTTATTAGATGTAGAGCATTTAGCTTACCTTTTAGAATATGATTCTGTACATGGTAGATTTGATGGTTCTATTGAAGTAAAGGATGGTGGTCTTATCGTAAATGGTAAAAAAATCAGAATTACAGCAGAGCGTAACCCAGAAGAATTGAAATGGGATGCTGCTGGTGTAGATGTAGTATTGGATTGTACTGGAATCTTTACAACATTAGACAAAGCAAATGCACACATCGTAGCAGGAGCGAAGAAAGTTGTGATTTCTGCACCATCTGCAGATGCTCCAATGTTTGTAATGGGAGTAAATCATAAAGATGTAAAAGCTACAGATACTATTGTTTCTAACGCTTCTTGTACTACAAACTGTTTAGCACCTATCGCTAAAGTAATCGATGATAACTTCGGAATCGTAGAAGGATTGATGACTACGGTACATGCTGCAACTGCAACTCAAGCTGTAGTAGATGCTCCATCTAAGAAAGATTTTAGAGGTGGACGTTCTGCATTAAACAATATTATCCCATCATCTACAGGTGCTGCAAAAGCAGTTGGTAAAGTAATTCCTCAATTGAACGGAAAACTTACAGGTATGGCGTTTAGAGTTCCTACTGCTGATGTTTCTGTAGTAGATTTAACGGTAAGAACTGAAAAATCAGCTTCTTTTGAAGAAATTAAGGCTGTATTTAAGAAAGCTTCAGAAAACGAATTAAAAGGTGTACTTAAGTATACTGAAGAAGCGGTAGTGTCTCAAGATTTTGTTGGAGAAACACATACCTCTACTTTTGATGCAGGAGCTAGTATCGCATTAAACGATAATTTCTTTAAATTGGTATCTTGGTACGATAATGAGTATGGATACTCTTCTAAATTAATAGATCTTTCTGCTTATGTAGGGAACCTATAACTAATATAGATTATAAAAAGCCTCGATATTTTTTCGAGGCTTTTCTTTTTTAATATTTACTGTAATATAATAGTTCACTTATGATTTTATTTGCTGACGGAGGTTCTACAAAGTGTGATTGGATTCTTCTTGATAATTCTGGAGAAATTGTTTTTAAAACACGTACAGAGGGGTTAAATCCAGCTGTATTTGATAAAGAGTTATTAGAAGAGCGACTTCATGAAAATAAAGAACTAAAAGAGTACAGTGCTAAAATCGAAAAGGTTCATTTTTATGGGGCTGGTTGTGGTACACAAAAACCAGTAACACTATTAACTGAAATCTTTAACGTGTTTTTTGCTAATGCAGAAGAAGTATTTGTTAAAGAAGATATGGTTGCCGCGGTATATGCTGCTACAGCAGAACCTGGTATTGTTTGTATTTTAGGTACAGGGTCTAATAGTTGTTACTTCGATGGTGATGATATCCATATGAATGTAGATTCATTAGGGTATATTCTAATGGATGAAGCGAGTGGTAATTACTTTGGGAAGCGATTGATTCGAGATTACTATTATAAGAGAATGCCTCCAGAAGTAGCTGGAGAGTTTGAGAAACGATTTGATCTTTCTTCAGATACTATTAAAGAAAACATCTACAAAAAGGATAATCCTAACACGTATTTAGCCTCGTTTGCAGAATTTATTTTTACGAGTGAGCGTAATGGGTATTTTTATAAAATCCTTACTGAAGGAATTCAAGAATTTGTAGAAAATAGAGTGTTATGTTTTCCAGAAGCTCAGAGTGTTCCGGTTCATTTTATTGGTTCTATAGCACATTTTAGTGAAGATATTATTCGAGCAGCAGTATGGCCATATCATTTAACTGTAGGTAATATTGTGAGAAGACCTATTGATGGAATTATTGAGTATTATCGTAAGGAAGTACTAGCATAATAAAAATATATCTATTATTATTTCGACAGGATATTTTTATTAGTGTTCTAATGAAGTTTGAGAAAATCAGAGTGATCAGTCACTCTTTTTTTGTGCCATATTTTTAGAAAATTTGCGATACCAAAGTATCCGTCCGAGCACCAGCATATTGACTTGAAAGGTTCGATACAAAATTCTTATCAGAATTTCACTCCCCCCCGATGGGTCGGGACTGACACATTTTGAATTAATCGAATTGAGGTTAGTAGGTTCGTTTTAATGTCTGTTTGGTGTTGAAAATATTGTTATTGTGTTGTAATATAGTTAGTTGCGAATTATGGTAATATGTTTTGTTATAGTTAAAAAGGACTAGTATCCATTTTAACTCTATGGTTAAATAAGTATTATACCACTCTATTTAGTAATCCATTTTGTCGTTGTAGATGGAGTATAGGTTTTCATTTGGTGTAATAGGTCATCAATAGTAGTACTGATTAAAATCATATTTTGGTTTACTTCTTTAAGAAAACCTTTGGCGACCATTGTTTTTGTGAACGCTAGTAGTTCATCATAAAAGCCATTAATGTTTAGTATGGCAATGGGCTTTTGATGAAGCCCAAGTTGTGCCCAAGTAAGCATTTCGAAAAACTCTTCTAAGGTTCCAAAACCTCCAGGCATTGCAATTACACCATCGCATAACTCATTCATTTTAATTTTTCGCTCATGCATACTCTCAACTATGACAAGTTCAGTCAGTGCTGTATGAGCAAGTTCTTTTGATTTTAAAAAATCAGGCAGTACTCCGATCACTTGTCCTCCAGCACTAAGTGCGCCATCTGCAAGAGCGCCCATGAGTCCTACATTTGCACCGCCATATACTAATGCTATATTTTGATTTGCTAATGTTTGTCCAAGTACTGTGGCTTGAGTAGTGAAAACTTCATCCGTTCCAAAACTTGATCCGCAAAAAACTGTGATGCTATTCATGTAATTTTATAATTAGGAATTTAAAAATACTGTTTCATTTTGATTCCAGTGAGATCGCTACTCACTTTTTTAATTTCATACTATTTCTAGGTACGCTATAGTCTTTAATTTCTAAAATCCTTTTACACATAGGTATAATTCAAGCTAATCCGTGTTCCTTTGCCAATAATGGTATTGATAAAGATCCTACCATTGATATACGCCATACGTTCTCGCATAAAGAATAGTCCCATACCACCTTCTGCATTATTTTTAGGCTTTTTAGGTATCGTATCCATATCAAACCCTTTTCCATTGTCATCGATCATGATACTAAGAACTGATTCGGTATGATTAATAGTGATGATGATATATTCTGCGTCAGCATATTTTATGGCATTATTTACGGCTTCTTGGGTAACGCGGTACAGGTTTGTTTCTACTAAGGTGTTGAAGCGTTGATCAAAATCAGATCTGTTTTCGACAAGAATGGTTTTGTCCGTAAGTTTTTGCAGTTCTCGAGCTAGTTTTTGTAAAGCAATACTAATTCCATAATCTTTAAGCTCGGGTGGTGTAAGGTTAAACGTAGCCATACGAACTCCTTGTATTAAATCTTGAGAGAGCTTTTTTAGGCCATCAATCTTTTGTTGTGTTTTTTCTATATTGTTAACATTGATAGACTCAATATTCATTTTTAATGCGGTAAGCATTTGTCCAATGCTATCATGAATTTCTTTGGCAATACGCTTTCGTTCTTCTTCTTGGGCTTCTACAATTTGGCTAGCTCTAGATTTTTGAAGTTCTTCTTTTTCTTCATATTGAGCAGCCTGAAGTTTTTCGATTTCTAATTGCGCTTCTTTTCGTTTTGAAATATCAGAACATAATACGAGACGCTCCATAGTTTCTGATTCTTTAAATACCGTAAGTATAGAGATGTCTAGCCATTTAAGAATTCCATCGGCAGTCTGTAGTTCAAACTCTTCATTAAATACCCCTCCTTTATTTTGTGCAATTAATTGTAATAATCGGTGTTGTTGGAGCTCACTTAGTTGCATTAATTCAGAGAGATGTTCTCCAATGTACTGTTGTTCTACTCTTAGTAATTTAGCAAAACGTTGACCAAGACTTCGGATGCCACCGTATTGATCTACTCTTGCATATAATAGGGTTTGGTCAAGCGCTCGGGTAAGGGCAACTAATTCTTGTACATTTTCTTCTTGTTTTTTACGCAATACTTCAGCTCGCGAAATCATTTCTTTTGAAGTGCTTTGTGCAATTAGAAGATCGGATATGGTAGTTTTGATGCTAAATGCAACAGGTCTAAATAGTAAGAAAAACTCTAGGAGTAGGATTAAAATAATACCGATGAATAAAAAGACCTCCATTCGCTTCAGCTGAGATACTCTTTGTTTAGCATCCTGTTCATAAGCAGAAACAATAGCATCCATTTGCTTTAGGAAAAGCGGTTCATTTTCAATAATTACATCTAAGTGATTGCTCAATTGATAGCTGTTCAACGTATCTTTTTTTCCTAAGAAGAGCGCCTTTTTACTATTGCTATATATGGTATTAAAGTGAGGAGAGAGGATCACAAACATACTATCAATAGATTGTTTGTTTTCGCTGTTTGTCGTATTGGAAGTATTGTATGCTCTTAACTCTTCATGAGATCGTTTCCACAGTGTGAGTGTCCCTTTGATATTGGTAAGTATTGTTTGTTTAGCAGCGGTGTTCTCAACATGGGTTAACAACACGATTTCTTTAGCCAGTTTTTGACTAAGCATTCGTTGTCTTCCAGAAATATTAATGATTTTAGAATCATTTACTTGTGCACTAAGATACCGTTGAATCAAAAATTGTCCTCCTATAGTAAATAAAACAATAGCGCCAAAGGCGATACTATATATTCTACTTAGTCTTTTAAAGGTTTGAAGATCTAAAGATTCTGTATTCAAGGGTTGACGAGTTTAATTAATGATTATGCCTCAATTTTGTTTCGTGATGTTGTTTACTTATAGTGTATTACAATACTATTTACTGTAATGCTTGTTTAATTAGCGCTAGTGATTTTTCAGAATACGAAATTTGTAAGGCGGCATCATGACCTTTATCAGACATTTTACGCCACGTTTTTTGTAAGATGTCAATCACTTTTTCGTCGGTATGTTTTGCGGCAAAAGGCTCATAATAGTATGCTAAAAATACAAGACAAATAACGTCTTCTAATAATTGTGTACCATCATCGCGTTTGAGTTGTTTCTTTTGTAATAAGAACGCTACACGCTCAATAATTTCGGAATCATAGCCTGCTTTTTGTAGTAGTGTGGATGCTGTATCGGCATGAAATTTTTTCAATTCAGTACGCCATTGCAAATACCCAGTGCGGTCCATAGGGTATTCATTTCTTGCTATTTTCCATCTACAGATGTGTTGTGCTCGCGCTGCTAATTGTACAGCTTCATCAGCATTCGGGTCAAACTTAGCTAAGGTAGCCGTCATTCGTTGTCCATAGATTAACTCTTTTGGAGTGGCTACACCTGCTACCATATCAGTATTAGGATCTTGTGCATTAGCAGCATCAAAAAGTCGATAGGCTTCTGTTAATTTTGTATTTGGCATGTTGTGTTGTGTTGATGGAGATACAAATATATTTTTAAATTCTGAATATGGAATCAAATATGACTGTTTTCATCGCTTTTTTAATGTTTTATACGAAATTATTATTCGCAAATCGTATTAGAACTACTATAGGAAAAATCACCAATACTTTGGGAATAGTAAATAATTTGATATCCTCTGATTCTTAAGACCTTTACACTATCAATACTAAACTTTAAGGAGGCACAAAGACGTACGTTATAGCATGTCCTGAGCTTGTATCCTATGACTTAAGCAAGTATTTCACTATAAATTTTCTTTATTATTTAGGATGCATATTTCATTGTGTTGACGTAAGGTGTTCCTCTGTTCACTACTGCAAAAGCTCGAAGGGATAAAACGTATAGAGTATTAGATTTTTACTTCTTTGTCTCTTTGTCTTAGCGATAGCGTAGGTCTTTTTTTTTGTTAGTAGTGTGCTGCTTCTAATGCGAAAAAACTAAATTAAAATAATATAAAAATACAAGAATTATGAAAACAATAGAAAACAGTGAAGATTTTAACGCATTAATGACTCAAGAAAAATTAGTAGTATTAGATTTTTATGCAGATTGGTGTGGTCCTTGTCAAACACTTTTGCCTATAGTCTCTCAATTATCAGAGGAGTATAAAGACCGTGTAGCGATTAGAAAGGTTAATGTAGATGAACAACAAGAACTAGCTGCAAAATTTCAAGTGAGAAGTATTCCTGCATTATTTTTTATCAAGGAAGCTAAAATAGTAGCTCAATTTGTTGGAGCAAAACCAAAATTTGAATTAGAAGAAAGAATAGATGCTTTATTAGCGTAATCGACATCTAGATATATAAGAAAAGCCATGAGGAAAAATATATTCTCATGGCTTTTTGATATCGTAAAATGATCTGGTCAACGAACTTTCTTATTCCGAAAACCCTACATAAACATCATCACCTTCTATTTTTACAGGATATGTAGCAATGGCTTCAAGATCTCCATTTAGGTTTTCACCGTTTTCTAGAGAAAAGGTTTTTTTATGCAGCGGGCAAGCTACTTTAGGAGTACCATTATGATCTCCAATCATCCCTCTACTGAGCACCATTTCCATTTTATGCGGGCATACATTTTGGCAGGCATACCATTCATTTTTTCTTTCGAAATTGAATACTGCGATTTGTTTTTCTTTATATTTTATACAAGCGCCGCCATCTTTTGGGAAATCACTTACTTTGGCAGCTTTGAACCATACGGTTACGTCTTCGATTGCGGTACTTTTATACATGTTTAAAATTTGTTCCATACGGGTTACGTTTTTAAATATAACTGTTTAAAAACAATTACTGAATTTTGAGATGACTTTTTTTTTACAAGATTATGCGTCCCATTTTTTTGGCATTTTTTGATCTCTTAGGGGCACAAAAACTATGTTATCATCATCAGCATCACTATTTACGAAGTGATTGAAACGTTTCATCATTTCAGGGTCTTCAATAGCCTGTTTCCACTCACATTCAAATTTGTTTACAAGCGTTTCCATCTCTTTTTCAAGATCCGCAACAATACCTAATTTATCATCAATGATCACTTCTTTAAGATGTTGCATACCGCCTTCTAATCGGTCTTGCCAAGCAGCTGTACGTTGTAAAGGTTTTGCAGTACGCATATAATACATTAAGTAACGGTCTAAATATTGAATTACGGTAGCATTATCAATTTGTTCGGCTAATAACTCGGCATGACGCGGTGTAGCACCACCGTTTCCTCCAACATATAAATTCCACCCTCCATCAACAGCAATTAAGCCAAAATCTTTTCCACGTGCTTCTGCACACTCACGAATGCATCCAGATACACCACCTTTAATTTTATGAGGAGAACGCATACCTCGGTATCTGTTTTCTAACTCAATAGCAAAGGTGATACTTTCGTCCATTCCGTAACGACACCATGTAGACCCTACACAACTTTTTACAGTACGCAGTGATTTTCCATAAGCGTGTCCACTTTCGAAACCTTTATCAATTAATTCTTTCCAAATTAGTGGCAATTGGTTTAGGGTTGCCCCGAAGAAATCAATACGAGCACCCCCGGTAATTTTAGTGTATAAATCATATTTTTTTCCAATTTCACCAAGGTCGATTAAGTTTTGAGCAGTTAGCTCTCCACCAGCGATACGTGGTACTACTGAATATGTACCATTACGCTGTATGTTGGCTAGGAAACGATCATTAGAATCTTGAATAGCATATTCTTTATTTGCAGTATCGGCATGTATAGTTGCCATTAAGGAAGCTACTAAAGGTTTGCATAATTCACATCCGTCACCTCCATTACCATGATTGTCTAATACCTCATTAAAGGTTTTATGTCCTTTAACCTGGATGATGTCATATAATTCCTGACGATTATATTCAAAATGTTCGCATACATTATCTTTTACGACACGGCCTAATGATTTTAATGTAGCATCCACTAAATCTTTAACCATGGGTTTACACCCACCACAACCTGTTCCCGCTTTGGTACAGGTAACTACATCGCCTAAATCATTAGCTTCACCACTTTCAATAGCATTACAAATTTGCCCTTTACTTACGCTTTCGCAAGAACAGATTTGAGCATCGTCGGGTAAATCCATTACATCACCTAGTAATGATCCGCCTTCACCACCACGACTTCCTAAAATCAAATCTTCAGGATCTTCAGGTAACTTCATTCCATTACTATAAATCTGGAATAAAGAATTGTAATCAGAAGAATCACCAACTAGAATACCACCCAATAACTTTTTACCGTCTTTAGTAACGTTTATTTTTTTATACACACCATTACGCTTATTTACGTAGGTGATTTCATCTAAATCTACTTTTGCATCATTTAAAGCATCTCCAAAACTAGCGACTTCCGTACCAATTAGTTTTAATTGCGTAGACATATCAATATACTCTGGCATTGCAGCATCAACATCTCCTATGATTTGCTGTACCGCAATCTCTGCCATATCATACCCAGGAGCAACCAAACCATAAATCATAGAATTTAGTAAGGCACACTCTCCGATAGCAAAAATATTAGGGTCAGAGGTTTTCATTGTATTGTCTACAAGAATTCCACCACGGGTTCCTACTTCTAGACCGCACTCTCGTGCTACTTCATCACGAGGTCTAATCCCAGCGGATACGACAAGCATATCTACTTTTAGTTCTGTTCCATCTACATATTGTAGTCCCTCTATTGCTTTTGTACCTTGTATAAAATCAGTTTGTTTCGACAAATGTACTTTTAATCCAAGGCTTTCGATTTTAGCTTGTAACGTATTACTAGCACCTTCATCCAATTGTCTTGGCATTAAACGAGGAGCAAATTCTACTACATGTGCGTTTAATCCTAAGTTTTTCACCGCATTAGCAGCTTCTAGCCCAAGTAATCCACCACCTAATACAGCAGCTTCTAGTTTGCCATCGGCTTTTAGTTTTTTGGCATAAGCTTGCGTTGCTTCTAAATCTTCGATGGTTCGATATACAAAAACACCATCTTTTTCAACCCCAGGAATAGGAGGTACAAATGCAGAAGACCCTGTAGCTAATACTAAATAGTCATAGGTATAGGTATCTCCTCTATGGTTTGCTACGGTTTTGGCATCCCTATTGATTTCAGTAATCATTTCAGACACATGTAAATCAATATTATTTTCTTCATACCAAGTAGCCGAAGACATACTTAAATCTTCTGCTGTCTTGCCGTCATAATATTCACTTAAATGTACTCGATCGTAAGCTCTTCTAGGTTCTTCACCAAAAACAATAAGCTTGTAATCGGTATATTTTTCTGAGGCTACTAATTTTTCGCAAAACTTGTAACCAACCATTCCATTACCTATAACTAATATCTTTTTCATAAATCGAAATATTTATAGGTACAAAATTAAGTATAAATACGTATTTAATAAGTGAGAATATTGCAAATATAGTGGGGTACTGTTGAGAATTGTGAAATAATAAACAAGAAAACCTGCAAAATTAATTTTGCAGGTTTTTTTAACCATATTGTGGTGTTTACTTTTTGGAGGCTTGCCTCGCAATGTGAAAAATAGTTGTCCGCGGGACGCCTCGTGGGCTTTCCCCGATGTGGCCAACTACTAATGAATGAATTAATGGTTTAGAACTTTAGCTATTGGTATTCATATAAGGCTATGTTCGTGTTTTTTATTTCTTATAAAGCAGCCTTTGGTGTAGGACTCCATTTTAAGAAGTTTGGTTTTACGACAAGCATTGCCCATCCCCAATTTTGTAGACCACTTTCAGAGCCACTTGGTAATCGTGTTGCTAAAAAATCATCACTAGCAAACAATTGAGAGTATCCGATTTTTAAGGTTGCATACGGTAATATTTTATGAGAGTATACAATATCGATTTCAGTTCCAAAATAATCATCTACTCCGTCTATACTTTGTGCTGCAGAAAAATAGTGTGCCTTAGCGAGTAACTTTGATTTTGCACCAGTTTTGATTACTGCCTTAGCATAAATATCATTTAAACCTACATTGTTGGCGTGATTACCTACGTAGAAATAATCCATATACCCATTAAACTTATGATTAGTTCCAAAAATAGGGAAGAAGGATTCAATTTTACCATCCGATCCACCGTTGTCATCACCACTCAACGTTTCGATTCCAAGACCAAATAAAGTTTTACCGGGTTTATAGGTTACTTCTAAAGAAGCATTATAGGCTCCTAAATCTACGTCTTCAGCAAACTCACCTGTTTGTCCATAAATATGAGAGACGAATTTAAGTCCTTTAGTAGGTTTGAATTCTAAATGGGTACCAAATGTTTGTCTGTTTACAGTACCTTCAATTGGATCTTGACCGTCTAATTCTTGATATGAATTGTTGATGAATAAGAAACTAGCAGAAAGTGTACTCCAGTCTTTATGCAACCAAGCATAAGCCATACTCTTATAATCAAAAACGGCTCTTGCATTTCCTTCATTATTAGGATCAAATAGTGTTCCTATCCGACCAGGTCCATTTTGATTAAAAGAAAACCCAGCATCAAACTTAAATCCTTCTTTTGCATATTTTAATAAAATAGCGTCATGAAACCTTCCTTGCATTGCCCAATCTAAGCCACCTAATACTCTTTGGTCATCATAGACTAGCGCCTGTCTACCTAATTTTGTAGACCAGCCTTTACCAAATTTAAGGTCGACCCATGCCTCGGCTAATGACAAACTATTATTGTTGTCTCCAGCGGCAATTTGAGGTGTGTCTCCCCAAACACTTACATCTTGAAAACTTACATGTGCTGCAAATTTTTCAGCGGTGTATCCAAATTTTAATCTAGAACGTTGCTGAATGAATACTCCAGCATCACTTCCGCCTGGGATTGGATTTCCAAAACCATGTAGATATTCTGCTCTAGCTCTAATGTCTGCATCAATACTTAACTCTTGTGCTTTCCCTTCAAATACCAGTACTAGTAAAAGTAATATGGTAAGTTTTAATTTGTTTTTCATAGGATTTAATTTTGTTTTGAAAACGAATCAGATTATGATGTCGCTTTTGTAATTTCTTTAGCTATGTTCTATTAGCGCATTGAAAATACTTAATTTGTGAGTACAAATCTAAGTATTAATACTTAATTTATATCTTATTTTTATATAAAAATTAGGCTGCTAAATTTTATAATCTTTAAAATTTCGCCCTTCTTATTGAAGGATTCGCGATACGGTATACGGAATGATTGTATGCGATATAGTTAGGTAGCTATAAAGTTAATAATTTGATTTGTGGTTTAGGAGTTTACGATGTTAAATTAAGGTTATGAGATGCATCGAGAACAACTATTTTTTGTCATGTACTTAGCTTATAAATAATAAAAAACACACCTTATTTTTATTTATAAATTATTGTTTTGAAATATTTATATCTTTGAGGAGATATTAATAGAATTTAATTCGGGCAGACATGACTAAAATAATTCTTGTAGATGACCATTTTCTGGTTAGAGATGGTATTCGAGCTCTCTTAGAAGAAGAGCATGAATATGAGGTGATTGGTGAAGCATCCAACGGGAAAGAGGGTGTTGCTTTAGTGCAATCATTGCAGCCAGATATTGTAATAAGTGATATTCGAATGCCCGAAATGTCAGGTATACAAATGGTAGAAGCATTATCATCATTACAACTTTCTGTAAAAACAATTATGCTATCCATGCATGATTCTGATGAGTATATATTACAATCGATTACTGTAGGAGCAGATGGATACTTGTTGAAAGGTGCAAGTAAAGAAGAGTTTTTGAAGGCATTGTCTACTGTAAGCAAAGGCGAAAAATATTTTAGTGGTGACGTATCTACAACCTTAATTAATAAATTACTTACTGCCAATTCAACAAATCCTTCTGTTTCAACAGAACTAGTAGAATCTCTTATAGATACTACAGATGATAAAGACGTAGAATTTGGTCAAGAAATGTCTTTTGAACTTACAAAAAGAGAGAAGCAAATACTTCAATTGGCGGTCTCTGGTAAAACCAATAAAGAGATTGCTTCAGAATTGAATATAAGTAAGAGAACTATAGAAGTACATCGATTTAATTTGATGAAAAAAATGGGGGTCAAAAATGTCTTAGAACTCAGTAATAAAGCTAGACGATATGGCTTAATTTAAGAACTTGTCGAAGTTTTAAAATTAATTAGTGTTTTAAATAGTCTTCGACAAGTCTCTATTGTCGTAAGGGTTCTTTGTGCCTTAGTTTAATGTAGAAAATACTTATTTTATCAATTTTATTTCTCAGCAATGATTTCATATTGCCCAGTGATAGTATTGAAATTTTTAGTCAATTCGTTGGTAATACTATATACCTCTTCTAGTGGAAACTTTAAATTGAAAAAATCTTTTGGTTTTCCTTGAAATTTATCCCATTTGTACATGATAATACCTAATTCTTCTTCGATACTCGAGCTGTTATAGCCAGAAATGAGTAATTCGTCAATTACTCCTGTAAACTCCTCAAAAACAGATTTAAGGATCGTTTTAAATTTACCTTTTTGTGAGGGAAAAAGATAAGAAGCAGTATAGTATAAGCAAAGTCTTTGAGATAACATTCGTTGCTTTCCAGAGGTGTTAATAATACTAACTAAATCTTGATTTTTACTTCTAAAAAATTGATTGTTGTAATTAGAATTTTTTTCTATTTTGACGACTAAAGTATGGCAGGCCTTTAAGAGAGGCGTATTAAGCGTAACAATTTCTAAAGCATTTCCCTTGCTTGGAGTAGTTTGTAATACTATTTTGAATTGATCCCATAAATTCTCTACACTTCTTGCCGAAAGCTTTATACTAGAATTGGGGGCATTTTCTTTTAAAATTTTTAAATGTTTTTCGAATATAAAAATACTAGAATTAAGCTCTTTTTTGATTTTAGGATCTTTTACTCCTTTAGCTATAAGGAGATATGCTTTACTCATTTTTTGAGATAACATGCGTTGTTTTCCAGAAATGTTAACCGCCTTACTATATGGAATTTTGCCATAAGTACTCGATTGTGCGAAGGTCGAATGTCCTGAAAATAACAACAGTATAAAACAGGTATTAAGTATAAGTCTTAGGGTCATAACGAATATTTTTTAGAGTTAAAAGCATAAAACTAAGTAAAAATACTTAAAAAAGCAGGTATTCTATTACTTTTTTAAGTATTGCTGATATCGTTACATTTCGCTCACTATTTAGTTTTTGTAAGAGTCATTACTATAGTATTTAGCAGTTAATAGTATACTAAAGGGGGTAACAAGCCTTTTTGTTTCTAAATTCTCATTTTAAAACCTTCTAATTATCTATTCTTTAAATAAGTGGATGTAAAATCAATAAAAAAATAAAAATAAGTACTAATACTTATTTTTAAATGAATAGCTAAGTATTTTTAATTGTAAAATATGTAATTTTGTAGTGTTCTATTAGCATAAATTATTAAAACACACATATTATTAAAACATACATATTATGAAAAAAATACATCTCAATATACTAATGATCATTCTTGCTTCGGTAGGTTTACTATCTTGTGGAGGAGAAAAGAAAAAAGAGGAGGCTGGAGAAACAGCGCCAGCGGTAACAACGCTAGAAATAGAAAAGCCACAATTAACTTTTGGATTTATTAAGCTAACAGATATGGCGCCTTTAGCCATTGCAAAAGAAAAAGGTTTTTTTGAAGAAGAAGGGTTGTTTGTATCGGTAGAAGCACAGTCTAATTGGAAAAATATTTTAGACCGTGTGATTGATGGTCAATTAGATGGTTCGCACATGTTGGCAGGACAGCCCATTGCAGCAGGAGCAGGATTTGGGAGACAAGCAGAATTGGTAACACCATATTCTATGGATCTAAATGGAAATGGGATTACAGTATCTAATGATGTTTGGGCAAAGATGAAACCAAATGTACCTAAAGGTGCCGATGGAAAACCCATACATCCGATTTCTGCGGAAGCGTTAAAACCTGTAGTAGCAGGGTATAAGAAAGAAGGAAAAGCGTTTAAAATGGGAATGGTATTTCCAGTATCAACACATAACTATGAAATTAGATATTGGTTGGCTGCTGCAGGAATCAATCCGGGCATGTATACCAAAGAAAATATTCAAGGACAAGTAGACGCTGAAGTATTATTGTCAGTAACACCTCCGCCACAAATGCCAGCAACATTAGAAGCGGGTACTATTTTTGGATATTGCGTAGGAGAGCCATGGAATCAGCAAGCCGTATTTAAAGGTATTGGTGTGCCAGTAACAACAAACTATGATATTTGGAAAAACAATCCAGAAAAAGTATTTGTACTGACTAAAAAATTCACAGAACAGTATCCAAATACGACTGTGGCCATTACTAAAGCATTAATTAGAGCTGGAAAATGGTTAGATGAACCCGGTAATAGAAAAGAAGCGGTAGAAATTTTATCGAAACCAGAATATGTTGGAGCACCAGTAAATGTACTGGCAAACTCAATGACAGGAACTTTTGAATTTGAGAAAGGGGATAAGAGAGACATGCCAGATTTTAACGTATTCTATCGGTACAATGCAACATATCCATTCTACTCTGATGCGGTATGGTTCTTAACACAAATGCGTCGATGGGGGCAAATCCCAGAGTCAAAACCAGCAGATTGGTATGCAAGTAAGGCTAAAGAGGTATATAGACCTGATATCTGGAAAAAAGCAGCTGATTTATTGGTGGCAGAAGGTAAAATTCCTGCAACAGATATTCCTGAGACAGATGGTTTTAAACCTGCGACTTCAGAATTTATTGACGGTAATACATATGACGGTAAAGATCCTTTAGGATATATCAATAGTTTTAAAATTGGTAATAAAGAAAAATAAATCATTATAATAATTTTAGGGAGTGTTGAATGTTTTTCGACACCAGCATAGGAGGAGGGGTACTCCTCCTCCATATGCTAAAAGAAAAGCTCCCAAAAATTTGTAAATAAAATACGAATACTTATCGAATTGTAATTCAATACGTTTCATTCCCTAAAAAAAATAATTATGAAAGATAAATCAATCCATCTTTTGAACTTTATAGGCTTAGGCTTTTTTGAGCCAGCAATACGCTTGGCAAGTGGAGAGGAAGTCAAGAAAAATTTGACAGCGCTGATAAAGAAAGTAGTATTTCCTATAGTCTCAGTAGTATTATTTTTACTGTTCTGGCACTATGGCGCCACTGCACTATACAATATTGAAAAAAATTATAAAATAGAAACTGCTCGTACTGCTGGAGGAGAGGCGGCAGTGGAAACAGAACTAGCAAGAATAGTATCAGGAGAGAGCTCAATTAACTCCCTACCGTCTCCTGGTGCTGTAGTAGATGCATTTAAAGCTTTGATCGTAGATCATAAAGCAATTAGTGCAAAAAAGACAGCCTTTGAAGAGAAGACTGCTGTACTAAATGCAAAAAGAGAAGCCAATGGTCAGGCAGCAATTACGTATACTGGCAGACCTTCCTTTGTAGATCAAATCATGACGAGTCTTAAAACAGTATTTGCGGGGTTTTTCTTAGCACTTTTTTTAGCAGTGCCCATAGGAATGGTCTTAGGGTTAAGTGAAACATTGCGCTCCTCATTCAATTGGCTAATACAAATTTTTAAACCGGTATCTCCTGTAGTTTGGTTTTTACTAGTGTATATGATTGTTAAGTCTTTAACACTTACCTATGATGGGGATGTATCTTTTATCATTTCGTTTATCGCGGTAGGATTATGTGCCATGTGGGCTACATTAGTGAATACCACATTGGGGGTAGCTTCTGTAGATCAAGATTTCATTAATGTTGCGAAAGTGCTAAACCTGAGTGTAGGACAAAAAGTATTTAAAATTGTATTGCCTTCAGCTTTTCCATTGATCTTTACAGGACTTCGAATCACGGTATCTGTAGCATGGATGGTATTGATCGCGATTGAATTATTATCACAAAGTCCTGGGTTAGGAACGTTTGTATGGGAAGAATTTCAAAATGGAGCAAATGATTCTAATGCTAAAATTATAGCAGCAATGTTTGTCATTGGAGGAATTGGTTTTTTATTAGACAGATTAATGTTCTCTGTTCAGAAATTAATGACGTTTACAGAAGCATAATCTATATAAAAGATAAGATATTTCTTATAAATCTTTAAAAAAGAAAACAGTATGGCAGCACATATAGAGTTCAAAAATGTATCAAAATCCTATGGTGTAGGTGATGATCGTGTAGCAGTATTAAAGAATATAAATCTTAGCATTGAAGAAGGAGAGTTTGTAGCGATTGTAGGTTTTTCAGGTAGTGGAAAAACAACCTTAATTAAATTAATAGCAGGTTTAGATTTTCCGGATGAAGGCGAGGTTTTGTATAAAGGAGAGCCAGTCACAGGACCTAGTCATGACCGTGGTGTAATTTTTCAAAACTATTCGTTATTGCCGTGGCTCAATGTTAGAAATAATGTAGGAATGGCGGTGAAGGAAAAATTTAAAAAATGGACTAAAAAACAAATTGGAGAACGCGTAGAGCAGTATGTTGAAATGGTAAGTTTATCTCATGCGATTAATAAGTTACCAAAAGCTTTATCTGGGGGGATGCGTCAGCGTGTTTCCGTAACACGAGCATTATCAATGAGTCCAGATGTTATTCTAATGGATGAGCCATTGAGTGCATTAGATGCATTAACACGAGGAACACTCCAAGATGAGATTTTGAAAATATGGGGTAAGGATAAAAAAACAGCCTTGTTGATTACTAATGATGTTGATGAAGGGATTTTAATGGCAGATCGTATTATTCCTTTAAAACCAGGCCCTAAAGCAACATTAGGACCAGAGTATGTGATTAATTTGGAACGCCCTAGGGACAAAACAGCACTCAATAGTAATGAAGAGTTTAAGAAATTACGAAATGGTATCATGGAATATTTGATTCAGATCGGGGAAGAACGTGCCTCAAAAAAAGCGGATACATATACCTTACCATCAATAAAACCTATAATCAAACCATCACCTTTTAGAAGATCGAAGGCCAGTTAAAGACAAGTATATGGAAGTAGTGGATAAAAATATAGTAAGAAGATCAGATAATGGGTTGTTTGAAGATAAATATATGCTTGACATTTCTCAAGTCACTAAAATATACCCAACACCAAAAGGCGATTATGTGGTGTTAGATGATCTGGATTTAAAAGTGAAGCATGAAGAGTTTATTTCGATTATAGGACATTCAGGATGTGGTAAATCCACATTGCTAACTATGATTGCAGGATTGAATCCAATTTCTAAAGGAACAATAGTAGCCAACAATAAAACGGTAATAGGGCCTGGACCCGATAGGGGAGTGATTTTTCAATCCCCAAGTTTATTGCCTTGGATGACAGCATACGAAAATGTAATGTTGGGGGTAAAGCAAGTGTTTGCACATGGAACCAAAAAAGACAGAGAGGATATTGTAAAGTACTATTTGGCTAAAGTAGGATTAGAAGATGCGATGTATAAAAAAGCGAAAGACTTATCACAAGGAATGCAACAGCGTGTAGGAATTGCAAGAGCATTTGCTTTAAAACCTAAGGTGTTATTATTAGATGAACCTTTTGGAATGTTAGATTCTTTAACCAGAGGAGAATTACAGGATGTATTGATCGAAGTTTGGAATCAAGAAAAGATTACAGCAATTATGATTACGCATGATGTAGATGAATCTATTTTTCTAGCAGATAGAGTGATTATGATGACTAGTGGTCCTAAAGCAAAAGTTGGTGATGTTTTGCAGATTGATTTTGAACGACCTCGTTTGAGAAAAGACGTATTGGAACATCCCGATTATTATAAATATAGAGAACATTTAATCAACTTTTTAGAACATTAAATATTTACCCAAACTGTCATTTAGTTATGAATTTATTTTAAATTATTAGCCATGGAAATTAAAGATATCATTAGAAAATCAATTGCAGAATATTTAGCTGTAGAAGTACATAAAGATTCGGAGATTTTGGATTTAGGAGCTAAAATTGAAATTGTAGAGAAAAGAATTTTAAAAAAAATAAAGTTACAAACGGTTCCTAAAGATCCAGCTCCTAAATCGTATCAATACGAGATGCTTTTTAAAAGCAATCCTAATGATACAATAAAACTTGATGGTTGGATTCCTATAGAGACAAGTACTATTGAAAAAACGGATAGAATTCCGGAATATATTGAAACAGGTTTACTTCGAGAAATAGGCACATAGTTTATATTGAAAATTAGTGTATTAATTTGTTGAGTATACTATGCTAATGGTATTCCATTAAAGGTTTTTATTTAGTTGTAAATACCAGTAATAAATCTATACCAGAAAAGCTGTCTAAAAAAGAGTGATAAACTCTTTTTTAGACAGCTTTTCTGGTATATAAGATAGCGTTCTTCTGAAATGTAGTAATACATACAATAGTTGTGTTTTGTGTATTTTTTGTGGATACATAGTGTGTTATTAATAATATAAAGAAGAAAATAGTAAGGAATATGTATTGATACAGATCTTTTATTACGATACTGATTTTACTAGTGATATGGCAGTGATTTTATTTGATTTTTATCGATATCTAACATCAAATCAAACCAAAAATTAAGTATTAATACGTAATTTTGTAACATGAATTAAGTATTAATACATATAAATAGGGAGCAATATGGAACAAAAAACAGTAGATTTAGTACAAGAATCATTTGAAAAAGTAAAGCCTATAGCCGCTACGGCAGCTGAAATTTTTTATGCAAAATTATTTGAATTTGACCCTGCTTTAGAACCTTTATTTCCTTCAAAAGATGAAGCAGCAATGAAGAACCAAGGAAACAAATTAATGACCATGCTAGGAAGTGCTGTTGCAGGACTTACGAATTTAGAACGTCTAGTTCCGGTATTAGAAGATTTGGGAAAAAAGCATGTGGGGTATGGTGTACAAGCATCACATTATGATACTGTAGGTGCAGCACTTTTAGGAACATTAGAAGCGGGTTTAGGAGATGAGTTTACGCCAGAAGTAAAGCAAGCTTGGACAGCTGTATATGGTACTATGGCTTCAGTAATGAAAGGTGCAGCATACGAAAACGTATCCTAAAGTATAATCATTAAATTATAAATACAGATATATCATGAAAAGAATACTATATAAAATAGGTATAATTACAGGAACCATATTTATGTTTACCTCTTGTGGAGGAGGAGTTCCTGAAGAAACCACTACAGAAACACTGGCTAATGATAAAGTTTTTGACGTAGCAGATGTGTTGGCTATGATAGCAGAAGAAAATGATGTAACCAGAACTTTGTATACCAAAGCTATTGTAGGAGCAGGTAAAAAACAAGGATTGAAATTTGATGAAGATTGGCAAAAGGACGACGTAGAAGCAGGACCACTGCCAGCATTGTTTTTGAGAGGTATTTCTTCAGATATTCAAAAAAGTGAAGTGCCCTTAGGATTGTATTTAGGGTCAGATTTTCCAATTAATGCATCTAATAAACTTGAAGGAAAACAAGCAGCACTTTTTGATAAAATTAAAAAAGACCAGAAACCTCAGCACTTTTTTGATGAAGACCAGCAATTATACACAGCAATGTTTGCTGATATAGCAGGAGCAGCGCCTTGTGTTAATTGTCATAATGATCATGAGCAAAGTCCTAAAAAAGACTGGAAACTGGGGGATGTTATGGGAGCGACTACTTGGCAGTACCCGTCAGATAAACTTTCGTATGAAGAAACTATGGATGTAATAAAGGCATATAGAGATGGGACAAAGGCAGTATACAATGCATATTTGTCAGAAATCGAAGCATTTAAAACTAGTGAGAAGCCAACTATTGGCGAAAAATGGCCTTCTTCTGGATTCCATTTACCAACAGCAGAAGTTTTTATTGATAGTGTACGGTTATTAACGTCATATCATACTATGGAGATGCTATTGACAAAGGCAAAAAAATCTTCAGGAGAAGTAGCAACACGATAAAACTTATTTTTTGTGAATACAACAACGGCAAGTAAATATATGCTTTCGATAGGAAGCACCCTCTTAATATGCTATATCATTCAATATGCATTTGTAATCCGATGGGATTGGATGTATACGTTACAGCTGGATGAAATGTATAAGCGATGGTCTGGTGTAGCAGTAGCAATTTTTATACTGTTACAGTGGTTACTAACACTTACTAGAGTAGTGAAAAGATGGCGTAAATATGCAATGAAACTCGTTTCTTTTCATAAATGGTTGGGTGCTTTCTCTCCTATTTTATTCTATATCCATGCGATGGAGTTTGGATTTGGATATCTAGCATTATTATCCTACTTGTTTTTTGCAAATATGCTATTGGGAACCGTTAATCTAGATATTGTTAAAAGTAAAAAAGATTGGGTGTTTCAATCTTGGATGATTGTTCATGTAGCATTTTCGGTACTCATTACATTTATTTTATTTTTTCATATAGGAGTCGTGTTTTATTATAAATAGAAGCATGGTGAAGGAAAATAATCGATTTTAAATTAATTAAGATACAATGCAGTTAACTGTAGATAAAATAATACAAGAAACAGAAGAAGCGGTAAGCGTAGTTTTTAAAAAGCCAGGATTCTTTAAACGGGTAAAATATAAAGCGGGTCAATTTTTAACAGTTCAGATTCCGATTAATGGAATTGTAGAAAATAGGGCGTATTCATTTAGCAGCAGTCCAGAGATTGATAACTTTTTACGTATTACGGTCAAAAAAGTAGAAAAAGGAAGGGTTTCGAATTACATCTGCAATGAACTAAAGGAAGGTCAGAAAGTGAAAGTTAAACAACCGGCAGGAAGTTTTTTTGTCACGCCAAATAAAAGCGCCTCAGATTTCTATGTATTCTTTGGAGCAGGAAGTGGTATTACGCCATTATATGCGATAACGCAAACCGTATTGGCTCAAGAACCAAAATCTAAGGTGTTACTGATATATTCGAACCGAAATGAGGAAAGCATTATTTTTCATGAAGCCTTTAAGGTGTTAGCAAAAAAATATCCAGAGCGTTTTTATATAGAACATATTTTAGAAAAGAAAACGAATACGGCGCCAAATTATAATCAGGATTTACTTCAAGAAAGTTTGGTAACTCAAATTTTTGAAAAGTATCAACTTTCCTTTGAGGATAAAAAATATATGATGTGTGGTCCACAGGGCTATATGGATGTTGCCAAAGGAATATTGAACACGAAAGGCATTACACGATCACAAATTAAACTAGAAGCATTTTCATTACCCTTAGTACGATCAAGTGATGCTACTGGAATTAGTAATGTAACGATTTTACATAATGGGAATACTCATGAATTAGAAGTGCCCGGTAATAAAACAATTCTACAAGCTGCGATGGAAAAAAATATTTTATTGCCCTATTCCTGTAGGTCAGGAATGTGTAGTAGTTGTTTAGCATCGTGTAATAAAGGTGAAGTGAAAATGGTAGATGGACATTTATTATCCGATGAAGAAGTAGACCAAGGAAATGTATTGGTCTGTGTGTGTTTTCCAGTCAGTGAACACGTAGAAATCGTGTATTAGAGACGCAAGATTTTGCGTCTCGACAAGATTTTGCGTCTCGACAAATTTTTGTTTAAAGACAACATGCTGTGTTAGTAATAAATAGAAGAAATATGTTTAAAAACCCATTACGCAAAAGGCAATATATAGGATCCTTAATAGGCATTGTGATCGGAATTATTATTTATATCATACTTCCTCAGAAATCTGCCGAAGAATACCTCAGTATAGGCCCTGCAAATACAGGGCATGAAGGGTTATCTTGTAATACATGTCATACGCCTGCTAAGGGTACAGTATTACAACAGTTACAATCGAATATCTCTTATACGTTTGGGCAACGTAAAACTTCAGCAGATTTTGGAACCGAAAATGTGGATAATGAAAAATGTTTGGCATGTCATGATCGCCCCAATGATAGACACCCGCAATATCGATTTTCTGAACCTAAATTTAAAGATGCTATTGCGGTCATTGATGCCACTCAATGTGAAACGTGTCATCAAGAACATAATGGAGTTCGGGTAGCATTGCCAGACGCAAATTATTGTATCAATTGCCATAGCGATTTAAAAGTGCATAAAGACCCACTAGATATTCCTCATGAAACTTTAATTTCTCAAGGACAATGGAGTACTTGTTTACAATGTCATGATTTTCATGGAAATCATGTATATCTAACGCCAGAAAAAATGAAGGACACAATACCATTATCCAAAATTCAGAAGTACTTGAAAGGTGGAAAGGATCCATTTTCCGAAGAAAAAAAATATATGCCGCTTAGTGAAGAAGAATGGCTAAAACTGAAAAAAGAATACGAAGAGTAATCGTGGGTTGTTAAGTTTTATACTCAGTATTGAGTACTAGATATAGGGTTTTAGTTCTTTTTTAGGATAATTGGGATACTATAAGTGTCCGTTATTTTGAAGTTGGTCGTGTCGTTTAAGAAGAATTCAAAAAAACACTCTAAATAAAAAAATGTCTCATATTCTAAAGTTTTTATTTTCTACTCGGCTTAGTGGAGTATTGCTATTGCTTTTTGCATTGGCGATGGCTACAGCCACTTTTATAGAAAATGATTATAACACTGAAACAGCTAAGGCACTAGTATACGGAGCCAAATGGTTTGAAATTGTACTATTGTTATTAGCGGTTAACTTTGCAGGTAACATTGCAAAATATAATCTTTTTAGTAGAGAAAAAGCACCAATTTTTCTATTTCATCTGGCTTTTATTATCATTATTTTAGGAGCAGGAATCACTAAATATAGAGGATATGAAGCATTGATGACAATCAAAGAACAAGAGTCCTCAAACCGCATAGTTTCAATGGATAGTTATTTATTGGTAGAAGCGACAAAGGGGCATGTACAAAAAAGGTTTAGCCCAGTACCCGTATTAATGACTCAATTGGGATTTAATACCATTAGTGAGCAGTACCATTATGAAAAAGAAGCAATACAAGTTTCTTTACAAGAGTATGTTCCTAATGCGAAGTATATCTTAAAAGATGAGGTTGGAGGACAAACCTATTTACATTTGGTGATCTCTCAGGATAATCAGCGTAAAGATTTTTATATAGCACAAGGAACACAGCAAGATATATACGGTACGATAATCACTTTTGATACGCCTCAACCTGTTACGAAGGCGATTAATATCATTCTTGTTGATGGACAATGGTCCGTAGTATTTCCTCAAAGTACAAGCTATCTTGTTATGGCAACTCAAGAACAAGGTATCTATTTAAAAGATAGCATTACTCCATTACGGTTAAGAACACTACATACGGTAAATAATACTCCCATTGTGTTTGCTGATATTTTTGAAGAACAAACTTTAGAAATACTACAACAGCCTAAAAGGGAAGAGACTAAAAACCCAGAATCGGCATTAGTATTGAAAGTTAGTTCAGGGAATGAAGAAAAAGAAGTTGTAGTATTTGGAGGTAGAGGATATGTGAATTCAGCAGTAACGGTACCGATTAATGGTATGCAGGTAGCCATACGATACGGATCTAAAATCATGGAGCTGCCTTTTGCTTTATATCTTAAAGAGTTTACTTTAGAACGATATGGAGGTTCAGAAAGTCCTTCAGCTTTTTATAGTGATATTGAAGTGCGAGATAAGGACACCCAATTTGAGTATCGCATTTTTATGAACAATGTTTTAAATTATAAAGGATATCGCTTTTTTCAATCTGCATACCTCCCCGACGAATCTGGAACGATATTAACCATCAATCATGATTATTGGGGAACCTTGGTTACGTATATTGGATATGGATTATTAGGGTTAGGGATGGTTATAAGTTTACTATGGAAGACTTCTTTTTTTAGAATAGTATTAAAAATGAATACCAAATGAAATCACTATTATTCTTCCTGTTAGGGTTCGTTTTTGTAAATGATACCGTCATAGAGACGCAAGATTTTGCGTCTCGACAAGATTTTGCGTCCCAATTACATAGTTTATCACCACAAAAACTGGTTGCTCGACAATATATCCCAACGATACATGCCGATCAATTTGCAGCCTTACAAGTGCAAGATTTTCAAGGAAGAACAAAACCGATACACACTATGGCATTGGAACTCCTTCGAAAAACTCATGGCAAAAGTTCATTTTCATATCAAGATGATGTAGGAGATATCCAAAAATTAAATGCTACTCAAGTTTTTTTAGGAATGCAATTGAAGCCGGACTCTTGGCAACTTCTTCCAATCATTAAAATAGAAAAGCAGGCAATAGCTATAGTGTCAAAAGTGTTGAAGGTCTCAAAAAAGGGATATGCTAAGCCTGCACATTTCTTTAATTTTAGAGGGCAATATGTATTAAAAGATTATGTAGCAGCTGCTAATGCTAAGGCACCGGGCAAACGAACGATTTTTGATAAAGATATTTTAAAAATAGATGAACGTATTAATATTGTATGGGGAATATTTAATGGTCAGTTTCTTCGAATTTTTCCAAGTAGTGATCCTGCACAAGAGCAATGGCATACCCCTATAGATGAACAGCCTGCATTGGACGAAAAAGAGCAGTTGTTATTTTCGAAAATCATCCCCTCATATTTTCAACAGTTACAAACGAGTATACAACATCAAGATTGGGGACTTCCCAATGAAACTATTGCGATATTGAATACTATTCAGCAACAAAAAGGAGGGGGAGTCTTATTATCAGAAGCTCAAGTGAAATGGGAAATACGGTATAATCAATATGCTATATTCTTTAGTTGTTTACTAGGGTATACTCTTATTGGTAGTATACTACTGATATTAAGTTTTTCTACCATATTCTATACCCAATTATGGATACAGTTGGGGGTTAAGATAAGTATAGTGCTCTTAGCGTTATGCTTTGTATATCATGGCTTCGGAATTGGACTGCGGTGGTATGTTTCTGGGCATGCGCCATGGAGTAATGGATATGAGGCTACTGTATTTATTGCATGGGTGGGCGTATTAGCAGGACTTCTATTCTCAAAACGATCTCCATTCTCTGTAGTTGCAACAGTTTTAATAGCAATATGTTTGTTAGGAATAGCGCATGGGAACTTAATGAGTCCAGAAGTTACAAATTTGGTTCCAGTGTTAAAATCATATTGGCTAATGATTCATGTTGCGGTGATTACAGGAAGTTATGGTTTTTTAGCCATGGGATCCGTATTAGCAGTATTAACCCTCATTTTAATGGTATGTATTTCTAAAACCAATGCAGAAAAAATAGGGCGTCATATTCATGAAATGACAAGAATCAATCAATTAGCCACAACGATAGGGTTGTATATGTTAACGATAGGAACTTTTTTAGGTGGTATATGGGCAAATGAGTCTTGGGGACGGTATTGGGGATGGGATCCTAAAGAGACGTGGGCATTGATAAGTATTATTATATATGCCACTGTTTTACATCTACGGATTATATTACCCAAAAATAGTCTCTTTATATATAATGTCTGTAGTTTATTTGCCTTAGCCAGTCTTATTATGACCTTTTTTGGTGTGAATTATTATTTGTCAGGCTTACATTCTTATGCCAAAGGGGATTCCTTTCCTGTGCCGCAATGGATTTTCGTAGTCATACCTGTATTGCTAGGTATAAGTATTATGGCTAAGATTAGGGCTAAAAGATTAACAATCTAAATAATACGTGTATTTTTTTTTAAACTGTAGTATATCTACTCCATTGTTTTCATAAAGTAATCTATTAGATAAAGGTGTTATGTGATTTTTTGGTATGTACAAAGGCATCTAAGATCAGTACTATTAACAAAGGAATAGAGATGCAAATCTAATGAGCTATCCGGCTTAGCCCTTTGATAAATTTAAGACAGACTATAGCGTACATCTTTGTGTCTCATCAACGTGTATGGCGGTAACGTATTAATACGAACTTTTTACCCATAAATTGTATGATTGGAGTTGCTAAAAAACAATTACAATCGACAATGTATAGGCAGTATTACTGTGCGGTATTCTGCCAAAAGCCCACTAAGGCGATGTGTATAATGAGTTAAATAGATTCATTTTTTGAGTATTTCATAATAAAATAAAATAAAAATTATCATTTCACAATAATTAAGGATTTTTTAAAAATAAGGACATATTTATGATTTATTATTAAGTAGTAGTACGTAGTTTTGCAATTGTAAAAATAAGTAGTAGTACATATTAGTGCATACGTAATAATAACATGATAATATTGTAAATTATGAATCTAGAAATTCAAAAATCCACAAAATTAGATCTTTTAAACCTTAAGAGTTTACCTATTCGTACCTTTTGGATCACTTCTATAGCATTCTTTTTATGCTTCTTTTCATGGTTTGGGATTGTACCTTTTATGCCAGATGTAGTAAAAGAGTTAGGATTAACACCGGATCAAAAATGGAATTCTATTATAGTAGCGGTTTCTGGAACTGTTTTTGCTCGATTATTAATCGGTAAATTATGTGATACTTATGGTCCTCGTATTTGTTATACATGGTTGCTAACACTGGGAGCGATTCCAGTAATCTTATTAGGATTTGTGCAAACACCAATGCAGTTTATTATATGTAGATTGTTTATAGGGTTTATAGGAGCATCTTTTGTAATTACTCAGTTTCATACTTCGATTATGTTTGCTCCCAATATAGTTGGTACCGCCAATGCTACATCAGCAGGATGGGGTAATTTAGGAGGAGGAGCGAACCGTTTAGGGATGCCATTAATTGCAGCAGCAGTAGTCGCTTTTGGAGTAGCAGAAACTGATGCATGGAGGTATTCTATGATTGTAGCCGGTGTAATTTGTTTTCTAATGGGTATTGTATATTACTTTTTTACACAAGATACTCCTAGTGGAAATTATGCAGAATTGAGAGCAAAAGGAGCGCTGCCTAAAACTAAGAAAGATGAGGTTAGTTTTTCTACAGCCATAAAGGATTATAGAGTTTGGATTTTATTTTTAGTCTATGCAGCATGTTTCGGAATGGAGCTTACGGTATATGGTACTATGGATGATTATCTTCAAAATACCTTTCAATTAGAACGTGCTACTGCGGGTAACTTGGTATTGTCTTTTGCGTTAATGAATATTTTTGCAAGAACATTAGGAGGGTTTTTTGGAGATAAATTTGGAAAGTTAAAAGGGTTGAGAGGTCGTGTATTGTTCATGGCAGTTATTCTAAGTATTGAAGGAATAATGTTGTCGTTATTTTCAGGAATGAATGGCATTACTTTTGGAATTGTCTTTTTGGTAGGATTTAGTTTAACAGTGCAAATGGCAGAGGGAGCTACGTTTTCAGTAGTACCATTTATCAATAAAAAAGCGATAGGCTCGATTTCTGGGATTGTTGGTGCAGGGGGTAATGTAGGTGCATTTGTAGCCGCAATGGTATTAAAATCAAAATCAGCAGTAGCCGAAAAAATAGCCATAGCAGATCATCAACATTTAGGACAAGAAGCTGTAGAAGCAGCACAAGCATTAGCGTCGTCTGAGGCAGTATCTAGTGGGTATTTTATTATAGGGGTTTTTGTAGTCATTACAGCAGTAGTGTCATTAACCATAAAATTTTCTACTGAAGATGAAAAAGCTGTAGCAGAAGAGATGAAAAAACAACCATCATTTAGTTAATAAATAGTGTTATAATAAAATGTAATAGTGCTATTGTGATAACATGTTAAATTGAAGTGTTTTTTTATGTTCTATAACTGGATTTGTTAAATGGTAATACGACTTAAAAATTAATTGATTCGATTTTTCAATTAGAGTGTTTCTTTCAAGGCCAGTTTCAATAGTATTGAAGCTGGTTTTTGTTTTTATCATGAATAGAATATTTTTAGTACATGATAAAAATTAGTAACATCGAAAAAATAATAATTAATAAACTTTTTTCTAGTATATGATCTTTCGTACTGTTCTAAGAATCAAGAAACAATCTCGAATCCTCGGGAAAGACTAAAAAAACAATTAACTCTTCTTCTTATGAAATTCTATGTGTATTGTTGAAAATCAAATCATTATGATTTTTTGTCATGTGCTTAGTAGAATATAACATAATTTCTTTCCATATAAAATACAATCATAGAGATATTGATACTTAGATTTTCTATAGCATTTGAACTCAATATAATTTAGATTAATGATCAGGGTTTTACAATTTGTTGCGTTTTTTGTTAGAATTTCAGGTATAAAAACAAGTACAAAATCGTTTGTGTTATATCTGAAAAACAATAGAATTTATAAGACATTAATACCGAAACTCGATACTGTATCTAGCACTATAATAATGAATACCCTAATAACAAATACCGTATTTTATCGAATTCATAATTCTTAGGGGTGTAGGGATAGAAAAAGGGTGCTAAGTTATGATTGATACGTACAAATACTTAGATTTGAAGTCTATTGAGGTACTTTAAAAGTATAATTATCTTATAACCGTAGTGTATTGTTAGAAGATATAGTACGGTTAAAGTGCTATTTGAATTGCCATTTTTTGAATACAAATACATACTAATAACTGAAGTTCAGTTTTTTAAATAAATATATGTCAGCATCTAAATCATATAAAACCACCTGCTCTTATTGTGGAGTTGGGTGTGGTATTATCGCAACAAAAGACGCTAAGGGAGGGATTTCTGTAGAAGGAGATCCGGATCACCCAGTAAACCAAGGAATGTTATGTTCTAAAGGAATGAATCTACATCATGTAGTACAAGATAATAGCGATAGAATTTTATATCCAGAGATGCGTTGGAGTAAAGGACATGAGCGTCAGCGTGTATCTTGGGATCAAGCTACAGATAGAGCTGCTGCTGTGTTTAGTACCATGATTAAGAAGTATGGGCCAGATAGCGTAGGGTTTTATGTATCTGGGCAATGTCTTACTGAAGAGTATTATTTAGTTAATAAATTAACTAAAGGATTTATAGGAACCAATAACTTAGACACCAACTCTCGTTTGTGTATGAGTTCGGCAGTAGTAGGGTATAAACAAGCTTTTGGAGAGGATAGTGTGCCTGTAGCCTATGCAGATATTGAATTGGCAGATTGTTTTATGATCGCCGGAGCCAATCCTGCATGGTGTCACCCTATCTTATTTCGAAGAATAGAAGCACATAAAGAGAAAAATCCGAATACCAAGATTATTGTAGTCGATCCAAGAAGAACACAATCGTGTGATATTGCAGATTTACATTTACAAATTAAACCCGGAACGGATGTAATGCTATATAATGCAATGGCAAAGTTATTGATCGATAAGAAAAAGATCGATAAAAATTTTATTGCCAATCATGTCGATAATTATGAAACCTTAGTGAAAGCCTTAAAGTCTGTATCCATATCTGATTCTGCAAAGATTTGTGGGGTTACCGTTGCAGATATTAAAAAAGCAGTGTCTTACATCAGTAATGCGAAAGGGTTTATGACGTTATGGGCAATGGGATTGAATCAAAGTTCTATTGGAGTGAATAAAAATAATGCATTACTTAATTTATCGATACTTACAGGGCATGTTGGTAAGCCAGGGTCAGGTCCCTTCTCATTAACGGGTCAGCCTAATGCTATGGGGGGGCGAGAAGTAGGAGGAATGGCAAATTTATTGGCAGCGCATAAAGAGCTAGCAAATGATGAACATCGTTTAGAAGTTTCTAATTTTTGGGGAGGAAAAGAAATTAGCCCTAAACCAGGATTGACAGCGGTAGAGATGTTTGAGGCATTAGAATCTGGTAAAATGAAAGCGGTTTGGATTATATGTACCAATCCATTAGTGAGTTTACCAAATTCGAATCAAATAGAAAGGGCATTAAAAAACGCAAAATTTGTAGTGGTACAAGATATCTCTCATCGATCAGAGACCATAGAGCATGCCGATTTGGTATTGCCTGCGGCAGGTTGGGCAGAAAAAGAAGGGACGATGACCAATAGTGAACGTCGTATTACCTATTTAAATAAAGTAATTAATCCTCCAGGGGAAGCACTACCAGATGCTGAAATTTTATGGAATTTTGCCCGTAAAATGGGCTATAGTGGTTTTGATTATGGAAATGTTGCTGAGGTATACGCAGAGCATTGTTTATTGACCAAAGGAACAAATATTGATATCTCAGGATTAAGTTATGATCGTTTGCAAGCAGAAGGGAGTTTCCAATGGCCGGTGCCAGCGCATGGACATTTGGGTACAGCGCGATTATTTGAAGATAAAAAATTCTATACAGACACCGGAAATGCGAAGTTAGTGGTGCCAAAATTTACGATGCCAAATTCAGAAGCACTTACAGAAAAACATCCATTAATTCTTACTTCGGGACGTGTACGGGATCAATGGCATACACGAACAAAAACAGGTAAAGTAAATCGCTTACTAACGCATATTCCACATCCGTATTTAGAAATGAATCAAGTGGATGCCTTTTTAAGAAATTTGAAAGATGGTGATATCGCAGTAGTGCAAAGCAAACGAGGTAAAGCACAGGTTAAAGTTCAAGTAAGTGATACTATTGGAAAAGGAGTTGTTTTTATGCCAATGCATTGGGGTAAAGTATTAGGCAATGATTATGGAAGAGTTAACAATTTAACGACTAGTATTATAGATCCGATATCCAAAGAACCTGATTTTAAGTTCTCTGCGGTAGAAGTGTCTAAATTTGTGAAAAAGAAACAGAAGATTTGTATCATAGGCGCAGGAACTGCGGCATATCGATTTATACAAACCTATAGAGAACATAATACTGAAGATGAAATCTCAGTATTTTCTAAAGAACCGTACCCGTTTTATAATCGAGTATTGTTACCAGAATATATTAGTGAAGAACTAAAGTGGGAACAATTACAAAAAATGCGAGAAGGTGGGATGGATTCTTTAAACGTATCCTTGTATACTAGCAATCCTATAGAAGAAATCAATAGAGAAGAAAAATATATTATTGATAGTAAAGGAGAAAAGCATGAATATGATGTGATTCTTATGGCTACAGGAAGTCGTGCTTTCGTGCCTAAAGAAGTGCCATTACATATGCCAGGCAGGTTTACGATGCGGGATAGAGGAGATGCAGATAAGTTAAAAGCGTATTTGGATAATACAGGTCTACCTGATAAGGAACAACATTTAGCCATTGTGGGTGGAGGGTTACTTGGATTAGAGTTGGCAGCCGCAATGCGAAAAAAAGGAGTAAAGATTACGATCATACAGCGTGGTAACCGATTAATGGAGCGTCAATTGGATATTGTAGCCAGTCGTTTGTTAGCAGAGGATGTTCGAGAAAAAGGAATTCAAATCCATTTTGATAACGAAGTAGATGCGGTGTTTAATCAAGAAGATAGTTCATTAACAGTGAACCTCAAATCAGGAAAATCATTTATATGTAATGCGGTTGTATATTCTATTGGAACCATTCCTAATATTGATCTTGCAAAGTCTGTAGGGGTGAGTTGTCGTAGAGGTATTGTTGTAAATCAATATTTACAATCTAGTGATCCCAGTATTTTTGCAGTAGGAGAAATAGCAGAGTTTGAAGGTAATCTATATGGAATTACAGCAGCAGCAGAACAGCAGGCAGATATTGTAGCCAAATATCTTTTAGGAGATTTTAGTGCCATTTATAAGGGGTCTGTCTTTATGAATATTTTGAAGTTTGAAAATCTAGACCTTTGTAGTATCGGTAATATTGATGTCCCTAAAAATGATCCTTCTTATGAAGAGGTGGTTTTTATGGATGTAGGAAAGCGTTTTTATAAAAAATGTATCATTAAGAATGATTGGTTAGTCGGAGCAATTTTAATGGGAGATAAAAATGAGTTCGCTGATTTTAAACGTTTAATCGAAGAAAAAATAGAATTATCTGAAAAACGAGATGAGCTCTTACGTTCCTCAAACACAGATAAACCAGTATTAGGGAAATTAATTTGTTCTTGTAGTCAGGTAGGCGAAGGTAATCTTGAGCAGGCGATCAAAGAAGGTTGTGAAGATTTTTCTGAATTGTGTACTTTAACTGGTGCAGGATTGGGTTGTGGTAGTTGTAAACCCGAAGTGAAACAAGTATTAAATAGTGTATTGCAATTGGCATAAGTATGGAACAGTTTAAGCAAAGAGTAAATGTAAAAGGTGGAGTATTATCTCCTCGGGAGCTGCAAGGCATTATTACCTATGCAGAAGAATTAGGTTTAGAAACCATTCATTTTGGTTCTCGACAAGATATCATCTTTCCAGAAAAAGATATGCATGGAAATTCTATTGCTGAAAAAGAAGCATTTGATCCTGCGTATTTTTCGTCGTCGGTACAGCAAAACATTACGAGTTCTTATGTGTCAATAGATATTTTTAACGCTACAGTATGGCTTAGAGGAACAACATATTTATATATTTTAGAACAGTTCAGTTACGAACCAAGTCTTAAAATCAACATTACGGATCCAAAACAACAGATGGTATCGTTGTTCTCTGGAGATTTAAATTTTATAGCATCTACACATGAAGATTATTGGTATCTGTTCTTAAAATTACCAGGTTGGGAAGAAGCCTTTTATCCAGTATTAATTTATACATGGGACATTGCTAAAGTAGCTGAGGAGATTGAAAAAATATATTCTAAAGTAGGAAATGTTAATGCGTTATTTCAGATATTGAATGATACCCTAGATACCAATAATAGAATCATAGAAAAACCATTAAACGTAGTATTCAAACCTTTCCCGTATTACGAAGGGTTTAACAAGATGGGGATCAATCAATATTGGTTAGGATTGTATTGGAGAAATAATCAATACGATTTAAACTTTATGAAAGCTTTTTGTGAGTTTTGTATTGAACATCGAGTGGGTAAAATTTCATTAACACCATGGAAATCTTTTGTGATAAAAGGGATTCATAAAGAGAGTAAATTACCCTTAGAGAAATTCTTAGGACAGCAAGGAATTAATGTGCGTCACTCTGCATTAGAGTTAAACTGGCATTTACCTGTAGGCAGTAAAAGAGCGTTAGATTTAAAGAAATTTTTGGTCATGAATTTTGATCAGAATGATATTAGTACGTATGGATTAACATTTGGAATTTCAGTACATCGAGAGCAAAAACGATATTTCACGTCGATTGTGATCGAAGAGAATAAAATGCCAGATGCTATTCAAGATTTTGTGGTACGGCCAACATATAACGTATTGTATGCAAAAAGTTTTAACCCGAGTACACGAAAATATTTGGTATACGCTCAAGATGTAGACCAAATGGATTTACCAGGGCTATTATTAGAATTAACAAAAACGTATTTCCAAAAACTAGGGACAGAAGATGACGATCAAAGTTTTTCAGCGATTCCAGTTAAAAAAGAGGTAGTTCAAATAGAGGTATATCAATGTGGGGATTGCCAAACGATATATGACCCTTCTGTAGGGGATGTAGTTGCAGGTATTGAAGCAGGTACAGAGTTTGAAGATTTACCCGAATCGTATAGCTGTGCTTTATGTGAGGCTCCAAAAACTAGTTTTGAGAAAATGATATTGGACGTGGTATAAGTATACGGTCAGAGACCTCCTAGGTTTTTAAAACCGAGTAGGTCTGGGTTATTTTTTTATCAATTGTAACACATAATCTAGAGGGGCATCTCTGCCCGCTATAAGATCCTGAAGAGATAACGGAATATAGCGTTCTGGAGGGACTCCAGAGCCTATTTTAGCCGTAGTGTCTTGTGTGTAATTATCTGTTTTTTGCATAGATAGGACCATCATAATTTTAGTATTCGGAAATTCATAGTATACCGGAAAGTTTCCAGTACTGGTATGATATCCACCTCCGGTTTCTTCACCAATCAGAAGGATTTCAGGGTCGTCTTTAGCATGTATTGCAAAAGTAGTTCCCGCAGCAAAAGTACTTCCTCCAGCTAAGACATATATTTTTCCTTTAAAGCGATCACGCCGAGGTACCATAAAAATTTCTAGATCATCAAAGTCTAATTTCCAACTATCATATTGGGGGTGGTTGTAAAATTTCTCTTTTAAAAACCGTTCTTCATCCAATACAACATGGGTGGCATAAGACCGTTCAGGAATGGATAATGAACTTACGGATGCACTTTTGATTTCCTTAAAAGGTGTTTTGGCGAGAAATGAGTATAATGCCACAGCATTGGGTCTAGACCGTCCATCATTATGCCGAATATCAACGATAAGATGTTTCGCTCTTGATTTTTTTATGGCTTTAAAAAGTGTAATCAACCGAGATTTGAATGCGGTAACCTCGATCCCAAACGAATGCACTACAAGTATCGCCGTTTTATCCTTATAATATACGAAAGGCATTTTAGGATTGATGTAGTGTTCAAAAAAAGCCATGCCATTTTCTTGATTATGATACTTTGCAAAGTATGAATTTCGCTTTGTGTTTCGGTATTTGATGGTGGTAAAAGATTCGGCGTCTAGATCCATATGCTTCGCTGTGCCGTTGGGTTCTATATACTGAATACTAAATTGTTTAGTGATGCCATATTCATAGGTGTAATAAATTCCAAACTGTAACTCAATATCCCGATGCTTTTTAGTTAGGTTATACCCATCTGTAGCAGCATATTTTTTTAATTTCTCTAAGATAACCGAAGTGGATACCCCATTAATATTCGTAATTTTAGCACCCACAGGAATTCCATAATCATCAGTATCGGTATACAATTCGGTATTGATAATCTTAAGTAGTAATGGGAAGTATTCATCTGCCACATTCATAGCGTTAGAAGGAAATAAAACGAGATGACCATCTTTAATAGCATTTGTAATGCGAAGCATTTTTTTATACAATTCCAAATCAGATGTAGTACTATCGATTTCAGTTTCTGTAGTTTCAAATAAAGTCGTTAAAGAATCTTGACTGATATAGGCATGCAGATTAGGATGTCCTTGTTTTAAAATATTTTTAAAAATGCTAAAATCCTCTTTTGCTTTAGCTATTCGAAGACTATCTTGACCCAATACCGAGCAATACATACATAAAAAAGAAATAAGAAATAAAGCGTATTTCATATAAAGAGTACTAAAACAGGGTTAGTTTAAAAGACCGTAAAGGTACAGTAATGTGACATGTTACGGCATTTTTTTCTTACTGGAAGCTAAGATTACCCTCCAATCGCAATCATACTACGGTTTTGAGTATGCAATGTAGGGTTTTCTAATTTTTCTTTAGTATCCATGCCACCACGAGCAGCAAATTTTTGTTGCATAGCCGTTTGAATGGCAGGTAGTATGGATTGTTTTGATCGTAAGGGTTCTAATACTGAAACTTCACTATTAGAAAACAAACAGTTTTTTAAATGCCCATCTGCGGTAAGACGGATTCGATTACACGTATCACAAAACGGATTCGTAACAGAACTAATGATCGCAAAACGACCTTGATATCCTGCAATTTTATAATTCCGAGAAGTATCATGAGCAGCATCTTGTAAGCGTTCCATTTGTAAAGGAAAATTGTAGTGCACGCGATTCAAAATTTCTTCTTCTGAAACCATTTTTTCAGTATTCCAAAGATTGCCATCAAAAGGCATAAACTCTATAAATCGGACACAGCAATTATGGTTTTTGGTTAAGGTAATGAAATCAATAATTTCGGTATCATTAACCCCTTTCATCAGTACAATATTGATTTTCACTGTGATCCCTTCATCCCATAATAATTGTATAGCCCGCCATACGGTATCATATTCATTTCGTCGGGTAATGAGTTCAAACTTTTCTTTATGCAATGTATCTAGGCTAATCGTAATTGCTGTAATGTTGAGTTTTTTGAATAGCGGTAAAAAACGTTCTACTAAAATTCCATTGGTGGTAATAGCAATCTCAGCATCTAATGAAGCTAGTTTTTCTAAAATCTCAGGAAAATCTTTACGGACTAAAGGTTCACCACCTGTTAAACGGATTTTAGTAACTCCTAACTGAACAAAAGATGCTGCAATGGTAAAAATCTCTTCCGCAGTCATTAAATGTGATTTTGGGGATAGAGGTATTCCAGCCGAAGGCATACAGTATGTGCATCTAAGATTACATTTTTCTGTTAATGAAATCCGTAGATAGGTATGTTTCCGTTCAAACGAATCGGTTAATATGTTAGTTGGGTTGCTGTTCAATTTTTTATTTTATTAATGGAAGCGTTAAATGCTCCATTTTTTTTAAATTTCACTATTCACTATTCACTATTCACTATTCACTATTCACTATTCACTATTCACTATTCACTATTCACTATTCACTTAATAATGTTTCCCCCCTTGCAGTACTTTAAACACATGTAATACCGCAGGAAAAATAGCTTCCATAGATTCTTTAGCACCATTGGTAGATCCTGGTAAGGCTAAAACAAGAGACTCACCAATGACTCCGGCAAGACTTCGAGATAACATTGCATACGGCATACGTTCTTGACCATAATTCCGAATCGCTTCTTCGATTCCTGGGATTTGGCGATCTAATAATGGTACTAAAGCTTCGGGAGTAACATCCCTTGGAGACAGCCCTGTTCCACCAGTAAAGAGGATAAGATCATTTCCTTTTTGTTGTAGTTGTTGCACCTGTTCTTGTATTTGATCTACTTCATCAGGGATAATAGTATAAACGTCTACAGTAACCCCACAAGCTTCTAGTTTAGCAATGATTGCTTTTCCAGCTTTATCTTCTTTTTGGCCAGCGGAGATACTATCTGAACATACAATAACACTAGCCGTAAAAGGAGTGCCGTCATCTTTGTATGTAGATTTTCCACCGCGCTTATGCTGTAATTTTATATCTTTTATCGTAACATTTTTATCGATAGGCTTCAGCATATCATACATGGTCAATGCTACAACAGAAGCGCCATGCATAGCTTCAACCTCAACACCAGTTTTATAAATAGTCTTTACGGTCATCGTGATCGTAATTTCTAAATTTAGTATAGCATATTCCACACTAGTATACTCAATAGGTAAAGGATGACAATCAGGGATCATGTCACTAGTACGTTTTACTGCAAATAAGCCCGCAGTTTTAGCCATTTCAAATACATCACCTTTAGGAATGTTTTTTGAGATAATTGCAGTTATAGTTTCAGCGCTTCCTACGGCCACTGTAGCCTGAGCTACAGCCGTTCTTAAGGTGTTATTTTTATGCGTAATATCTACCATAATGGGTTTAAAATTGATACGCAATACCTTGCGTTTAAGATTGATACGCAAAATATTGCGTTTAAGGTTGATACGCAAGATCTTGCGTATCTATCATACCGTATTCATTTTCCATTGATGTGTTTCATCTTCAAAAACTTCTTTTCCAAAAATTGGAACTTCTTTTTTTATCATTTCTACAATATACTCGATAGCTTCAAAAACTATTTTTCGATGCGGAGCAGAGACAAAGACGAATAAGCAAACTTCTCCAGTTTTTACAACACCCATACTGTGATAGATATGCATGCAGGTAAGATCAAATTTTTCAAAAGCATTTTCTCTAATGGTATGAAACTGTAATTCTGCCATATATTCATAAGCAGAATATTCAATGGCTTGAACTGTTTTTCCTTCTATTTCATCGGCTCTTACTTGTCCTAAAAAAATATTATGTGCACCAATACTTTTTTTAGTTTGGTGCTTCGCAATAGAATTGGCTATAAAATCAGGAGTAATTGCTCCTTCTATAAATACGGTTTTCTTTTTATGCATTGTGTTTAAGTTTTAAGTGCTGTGATCAAGACACTGCGCTGGTTTGTTTTAGTACTACAGTTAGATTTTAAAAGTGTTATACGTTTACCCCCCTGCAAAAGGTGGTAATAATGCTACCTCATGATCTGGGTGCAAAAATATAGTTTTGGTAGCAATATTTTGATTAATCACCAGTTTAAAAGAAATCGATTGTAACTGTTGATATTTCTTTTTTAATACGGTTTCCAATTGATTGCTATTGCACTTCGTTTCGACAGCCAAGATTTCATGACTACACTTTGTGATTTCGGCAATCATTCCAAAATATAAAATTTTTAATTGCATAGCATTGCTTTTTTGTACTCCGTTGGAGTATTAATATTTTGTATAGTATATTGTATATGTTTGGGTATCGTTATAGTTTGAGAAACAACACTAGCCAATACCTGTTGTAATCTCAATCGTTTTTGTTGTAAATGTTCCTTAAATCTAGTAGTAACAGTAGTGTTATAACACCCAATCAAAGGAGTGTTCTCATAATAGGTGACTTGATACTCATCGCGGTGGCATTGGATAAGGTGCTTAAGCGTTTCGGAAGTAATCAACGGAATATCACAACTCAGTACCAGATTTTGTGCAGTTTTACTATGACATAGCCCAGTATAGATACCTCCCACAGGACCGCAATCTGGAATACTATCGGTAACACAAGGATATCCAAATTGCATATAGTTAGGATTAGCAGTGCTAATTATAATCGTATCCGTAATTTGTTGTACCGCTTCAATGATATGCTGTATAAATGAAACCCCTTGATGCAAGACCAATCCTTTTTCTTGCCCCATTCTGCTACTTTTGCCTCCGGCAAGTATGATTCCTGTGATCTGTGGTTTTGTGTTAGTAATCATATCCGTTATAATGTATGCGCTTTTAACTGTTCGTCTAGAAACTCCCAACAGTTTTTATTAATGTTTTCAAAAGTTTCGATCATTTGCATCCCATAGGGTGTGATTTTCGTTCCTCCGCCGCCAGTACCACCAGTATTGGTAATTACGATATGCTGATTGGCATTTTTATTCATAGAATCAACTAAATTCCATGCTTTTTTATAGGACATGCCCAATGATTTTGCAGCCTTAGACAAAGACCCTTCTTTAAGAATGGCATTTAAGATTTTAATTCGCCCTTCGCCTAAGCATACTCCATCGATTCCTTCAATCCAGATTCTACTTTTGATTGTGTACATAAAAACCGTTGTTTCCACAAAGATATAACGATAATGTGGAATATAAATGCTTTTAGATCAGTTTTGCCAGATCGTCAAAAAGAAGAGCTGTTTTTGAATAAAACAAAAAAAGTAGTAGTTTGAAGCTAAATGTATTGATACATTAGTGTCTACTAAAAAAAGAAAACACTCTCACACCCCTTGATTTTAAAAGTGTAACAGTCTTTATCTTCTAAATTGATTTCATTAGAAAGTTATATTCTATTTAGGAGTAAAGTACATTTATCTGTAGTTGATTTTTTTAATAATTTGATAATCATATTTTTACGCACAAGTCTTGGCTCTTGATTCTTGTAGCGAAGCGATCTATATTCTTTTAAGTGGACACTAGTGACATTGGTATTCATTTTTAGTAGTAATGAATACGCTAAAACTTTTAACACAGATGCGATCGTTAAAATGATTATTTTTACTTTAGACTAGAAAATTACATACAATGGGTAAGCAATTAGAAAAAATCACACCAGCATTACAAACTTTTATAGAAGCTCAAAAACTTTTTTTTGTAGGTACAGCCGCAGATGAAGGACGTGTAAATATTTCACCTAAAGGAATGGATTCCTTTAGAGTAATAGATGCCAATACGATTGTATGGCTTAATCTTACGGGTAGTGGTAATGAAACCGCGGCGCACTTGATCCTTAAAAATAGAATGACAATAATGTTTTGTGCCTTTGATGGCAAATCGTTAATTCTACGATTGTATGGTAATGCCAGTATTTATCATGAACGCGATGCGGACTATCATGAGTATATAGGACTATTTCCTAAAATTGAAGGAGCACGACAAATCATCAAAATGCATGTAGATTTAGTACAAACCTCCTGTGGTTTTGCATTGCCTTTCATGGATTTTAAAGAGGAACGTACACAATTACAATCTTGGGCAGAAAAAAAAGGAGAAGAAGGAATTCATAAGTATTGGGCAGATAGAAACACCAAGAGTATTGATGGCTTTGATACGGATATATTAAACGATTAATATTGGTATTCATTGAGGACTCTATTAAATCTTAATGAATACCTATTTTTTAGACCATTATTTCTTTTGCCTATTTTAGGATAACAAAATAACATCCACGTCATCTCCACTTTCCACCAAATCTACATGTTCTGGAATATATACTAAGGCATTAGCAATAGCATAAGTATGTAACATTGCGGAACTTTGTCCTTCTAAAATTTTAACAGTATCCCCATAAACTAATGCTTTTAGAAATTGTGCACGATCTCCTTTTTTATGAAAAGTAGAGGTTATGATTTTTTTGGTTCGAGGAAGTCCAGTATCTGGATATCCCATTACCTTTTGAAGGATAGGCACAACATAAATATAAAAACAGGTTAATGAAGAGGCTGGATTACCGGGTAATGCAAAAACCAAAGCATCTTTATGCTGCCCAAAAAATAGAGGCTTACCGGGTTTCTGTTTTATTTTATAAAACAAAGGTGTAGTTTGTAATTCTAATAACGCTTGCTGCACAAAATCATAATCTCCTACAGAGATTCCTCCACTAATTAATACAATGTCATTATCTCGAATGGCTGTAGCAATACACTCTTTTGTTGCGGTATAGTCATCAACAACTGTATAGGTCTTACAGTTTGATATCGGAAACTCTTGTAAAGCCGTTTCTAGTTGTATCGCATTGCTTTCATAGATTTTTCCAAGCGGTAAATCATTACCCGGAGAGACCAATTCACTTCCTGTAACAATAATTCCAATACTAGGAGCAGGGTAAACGCTAACTTGATCTACACCAAGTCCGGCAAGAAATCCAATGCCAGCGGGAGATAAAGGAGTTCCTTTTTCTAAGGCAATAGCTCCCTTTTGAATTTGCTCACCAACCGGTCTTATATTTTGATTGGTATCAATTGTTCCCGAAATTGTAATTTGAGTTTGCTGTCGTGTAACTTTTTCTTGCATGATTACAGTATCGGCCATATTAGGAACTCTCGCCCCAGTAAAAATACGAACTGCTTGTCCGGGTTGTAGCTCGTAGTCATGAGCATCCCCCGCTTTTACTTCACCAATAACCTCATAAGTAGCACCATCAGATACAGCAAGTGCATATCCATCCATAGCGGATTGTCGAAAAGGTGGCATGTGGATTTGAGATACAACGTCCTCTGCAAGTAATAATCCTTTAGCTTTTCGTAATGCTATTGATGTTGGTATTGGAGTGTATGAAATCTCAGAGAGTAGAGATAAGGCCTTAGTTACAGTAATCATAAATATACAATTTAAGCCCAAAAATATTGTATTGGAGATAACAAACCTAATCTTGACGTACGATTTTAGAAGTCGGAAGTCAGAAGTGGGAAGTGGGAAGTGGGAAGTTAAGGAGTAATGAAGAGTTATTCAATTATGATTTAAAAAAACCATCAACCGACAACTGACAACTAACAACCAAATTAAATATTAAATTTGAAGTCAGAAGTCAGAAGTGGGAAGTGGGAAGTTAAGGAGTAATGAAGAGTTATTTAATTATGATTTAAAAAAAACATCAACCGACAACCGACAACCGACAACTGACAACGATCAACCAACAACCAACAACCATCAACCATCAACCATCAACCATCAACCAAATTAAATATTAAAATTGATTATCTTAGCCAAACATATCATCCAAACTTTTACGTCCATGAAAATTATTAAATATTTATTTTTCCTACTCTTACTCTGTGTCATAGGGATGACCGTATATATAGCCACTTTAGATGGTGATTTTAAGGTGGAAGAAAGTCAGGTTATTGATGCGCCAGATACCTTAGTGTTTGCTACACTTAATGAGTATAAGACTTGGGAGAAATGGGGGCCTTGGATGGATGATGCTGATGATATCGTGGTTAAGTATTCAGATACTACAAGTGGCGAAGGCGCTTATTATACTTGGCGCAGCCCCACGCAAGGTGCAGGAAAAATCGAAACACAAAAAGTAGTGCCTTATACCAGTATACAACAAAAAATAACCTTTGTTACTCCGGCGGGAGAAAGTACAAGCGATGTCTATTGGACGATTGAAAAGTTAGATCGTAAAAAAACAAAAGTGACATGGGGGATACAAGGATCACAATCTTTTATGGAAAAAGCATTTTGGTTAACACAAGATAACACCTTGTCACAAAACCTAAGTGCAATGTATAAAGAAGGTCTTCAGAAGTTAGCGACCTATGTACAGAAAGAAATGGAGCAATATACGGTTCATGTAGATGGTGTGACAGAGCATGGAGGTGGTTTTTATATGTATAGTGCTATGGCAGCAGCCATTCCTGCAATTCCGACTAAAGTAAAAGGGCTGTTTCCTGCGGTACAAGCATACATGCAAAACAATAATATCCCACAAGCCGGAGAATTATTTGTGATCTATAATGAAATGAATACAGAACAAGGAACAGCCATTTTTTCTGCTGCAATACCGACTACAGAAAAAATAAGCACACCAATAGAGAGTAATGTGCTTTGTAAATTTTTACCGAGACAGCATGTGTTAAAAGCGACATTAAAAGGAAACCATAAAAACCTAGAAGAAGCTTGGAAAGTCGCATATCAATATTGCAAAACTCATCATTTGATACCGAGTACTTCAGGAGCTTTTGAGGTATATCGCATACAGGAGACTACAAAAGCCAACCCAGCAGCATGGGTAACCGAACTTTATATTCCATTAGAGAGAGAACCTTCAGAATGAAACAGTTAATTCTAGTATTTATAGGAGGAGGAACAGGAAGTATATTGCGTTTTCTAATCGGTAAATATTTAAATAGCACTTCATATAGTATTCCGTATGGAACGTTTGCGGTTAATATATTGGGTAGCTTTTTAATTGGTATTATTTTAGGAATAAGTCTTAAAAACACAACCGTATCCCAACAAACAGTACTGTTATTAGCTACAGGGTTTTGTGGGGGATTTACAACATTTTCATCTTTTGCCTATGAAAATCAAGCACTATTACGTTCGGGAGATTTTATGAGTTTTTGTATCTATACTTTAGGGACCATTGTAATTGGATTCTTTTTAGTATTTTTAGGAATGTGGATCGCAAAGTAAGCGATGATTATTTGTTTTAAATTTTAAATGACCAATGAAAAAAATTGAAGCTATTATACGAAAATCTAGATTTGAAAAAGTAAAAGAAGCATTACATGAAATTGAAGTAAACTTTTTTAGCTATTGGGATGTCACAGGAGTAGGTAATGAAAAAAAAGGGAAGGTATACAGAGGAATCTCTTATAGTACTATGGATATTCAAAGACGACATCTTTCTATTGTAGTCTCAGATGAATTTGAAGAGAGAACAATCGACGCGATTATAAATGCAGCAAAAACTGGTGAAGTAGGTGATGGTAAGATTTTTGTTTCGGATATTACTACAATTCACCGTATTAGAACCGGAGAACATGGAAATGATGCTTTGGATTAATAAGTAGAAGTAGTTCCTGTACAGGATATTAATACTTTCTGTTCCATAAACTTTTGGATCAAAACTTCACTTTTAAGGAAGGTATGTTTGGGAAAATCGCTATTTCTATAGTATATTTGTTGCGTACTTGGTACATAAGGATTTTTGTTTCGCAAGACTAGGTTTGACAGCCCTTGATTTTTTTTCTAAAAAATCCAAAAGACTTCAGAGCTGAATGAGATACAGATCGCATTTAAGAAACCTAAAAATGATAATTTAGGGTGCTTTCATAGTATTTCAATTCAAAAAACATAAGTAATCTACTCAAAACAACTTTTAAATTCTCAGAAATTAACATTTTTATCAATAATGCCTAACTTTTTAGGGGGTTACAGTGAATAAAATGTAAAAATAGAGATTATGCCCCTATTTTTTATGGGGGTTGGTCATATTTAGTTAATTTTACGATTCCAATTAAAAACAAATTAAAAACAAATTAAAACAGTAATTAAAAGTTTATTATGAAAAACGTAACAACACTTTTCAAAAATGCATGCTTAATCGCTTTAGCATTCGTAAGTTTTACTTCTATTGCGCAAGAAGAAGAAACATCTACTTTAGATAAAGTATTAGAAAATGTAACTTTATCAGGTTCTATCGATGGATACTACAGGTATAACATGACAAGTCGTAATGATGGAACTGCAGGTTCTGTGCCAGCAACATCTTTTGCAGGTCAGTCTGGATTTGCTTTAGGAATGGCAAACATTATTTTAGGATATGAAGGAGAAAAAGTAGGATTTGTAGCAGATCTTGTTTTTGGACCTAAAGGAGAAGATGCAGTATTTAATTCTGATGGAACTGCTCAAGTAATTAACCAATTGTATGCATACTGGAATGTAAGTAACAGTGTAAAGTTAACCATGGGTAACTTTAACACATTTTTAGGGTATGAAGTAATTTCTCCAACAGGAAACTTTAACTACTCTACGTCGTATATGTTCTCTTATGGACCTTTCTCTCACACAGGATTGAAAGCAGATTTTACAATCAACGATAAGTGGTCTGCAATGGTTGCGGTAATGAACCCAACAGATTATACAGAAAACAATCCATTTGATACGTATATCATAGGAGCACAAGTAGGATATGCAAACGATAACGGAAGTGCATATTTAAACTTTAGATATGGTAATGAAGGAGCTACTGCTGATGTAGAGCCTACATTCCAAGTAGATTTAACTACAGGATGGGATGTTTCTGATGCTTTTTATTTAGGAGTGAATGCAACATACCTAACTACAGATTCTACAGTTGATGGAGGTGATGCTTCAGGATTTTACGGTGTAGCTTTATACCCACAGATTAAAACGTCTGAAAAATTCACTATCGGTTTAAGAGGGGAGTATTTTGCTGAGTTTGCTGGTGGAGCAGGTGCTATTGGTGGATATGATGTTGATGGAGATGCTAATGTATTTGCTACGACACTTACAGGAAGCTATAATGTAGCTGGTGGTCTTACTTTAAAGCCTGAATTGAGATACGATGCAGCTTCTGAAGATGTATTTGTAGATACTGATGGAGTAGTTGGAGAAAGTGGTGTTGCTTCTTTCTTATTAGGAGCGATCTATAAGTTCTAATACTTCATTGTAAGTACATTAAGAATACTATAAACAAAGAACACGCCAGATGGCGTGTTCTTTTTGTTTACAAAAGATTGGTTTAGTGGTTGCGATACTCAAAACGGTGTTATTATTAACATAATGTTTATTTGGTATTACTTATACCATTTAATATTTGAATTCACCCAATTAAAATGCGACTTTTGAATGTCTATTTCAGTATAAAAAATAACCGTAGCTTAGGCTATGCTGATTTTTTATATTTCATATACATCCAAAATTCATCATTTTTCTTTTGAGCAAATTCAAACATAAAATGGTATTAGTCCCGAAGGGAGAGTGCTGAGATGGAAATATTTTTTGTCCAGAGTCTTGTCTCTTGGTTCTTGTAGCGGTCTTGGATCTTTGATTAAGATCGTATTTAAGTTATCCTTAAATATCATAATGCTCGTATTTCATTTTTAGAAAATAGGATAAGCTCTTCGAAAATGGTATTGTATTCGCTTAAAACCAATAAGGTATAAAGAAGAAAACGAAACTATCAACTAGTAACAGACAACAATCAACTACTATTTTAGGATACTTGCACCGTATCTTTTTGGGATTTAAATAATTGATCATTTAAGAACTGTAGTGTGGCAATTTTATCTTTAGTAGGTACTAGGATAGAGATATTGTTATTACTACCACCATAAGAGATCATTCGTACAGGGATGTGATTCAATACTTCAAACAACTTGTATGACGCTTTATCATTAATAATAGATTCTCCTACAATGCAAATGATACTATGTTCTTGTTCGACAGTAATTTCGGCATATTGACCTATTTCTTCTACAATTTTATCGAGATTACTCGTATCATCAATAGTTAAGGATATTGCAATTTCAGAAGTGGTAATCATATCGATAGAGGTTTGATACGTATCAAAGATCTCAAAAATACTTCTAAGGTATCCATGCGCCATTAGCATACGATTGGATTTGATCTTAATCGCAGTAATGGCATCTTTAGCTGAGATTGCTTTTAATCCTTTTTCATGAGTTCGATCAGAAATCACGGTTCCTGGTGCGCTAGGTTCAAAAGTATTTTTAAGTAATACAGGAATATCCTTACCTACAACAGGTGATACGGTTTGCGGATGCAATATTTTGGCTCCAAAATACGCTAACTCTGCAGCTTCATTATAGGTGAGGTGCGCAATGGGGTGTGTTTCGTCTACATGCCTAGGGTCATTATTATGTAACCCATCAATATCTGTCCAAATTTGTACTTCTGAAGCACCAATGGCAGCTCCGATAATGGTGGCAGCGTAATCGCTTCCTCCTCGTTTTAGCGTACTAATATTGCCGAGGGTATCCAAACATACAAATCCTTGTGTAATGAATATATTGGTTGCACTATGTTCTGAAAGAATACGTTGTAAACGTTCTCCAACGGCAGTAATATTAGGAGTGTCTGTATTACCAACATGCATAAATTCTTTAGCATCTAATAGTACATTGGTAACTCCTATAGCGTTTAAGAATCCAGAAAAAATATACGTTAATAAAGTCTCACCAGAAGTCACAATCTTTGCATATAACTCTTCAGAATACGGTTGGGTCGAAATATCAAATAAATTTGTGGTGATTGCAGAAACACCATCTTTTAATGTGTTCTTTAATTCTGGATCTGTAAGAAGAGCATCAATAACATCATGATGCTTTTGTTCTAAAGCATGAATATTTCTAGTAATCGATTCAGTATCAGCAAAACGAACACTATCTACTAATTTTACCAAATGATTAGTTACTCCAGACATAGCAGAGCAAACGACTATTTTTTGTTCCGAATCACTAGTTAAAATATCTTTTACTTTATGTAGATTTTCAACAGATCCAACAGAAGTACCACCAAACTTTAAAATTTTCATTACGATTACTTTATATAATATTATGAACACTCAATATTGTATAGTATGTAGTACAACATCGTATGCTTTAGTTTTATTTTCAAGATGCATAATTAGACATAAACGGGCTAAAAATAAATATTTTGATAAAAAAATGATACATTTACACAAATTGTTATATATATAACAATTCAACCGATATACTACATTTTGGTGATATAGGTAAGGTTGTAACACCTTTTTTAATGTGATATAAAAAAATAATGAAAACAATAACCGATTGTGTACACAGTATTCTGCGGCATCAACCCTTTCTAGAAGATGCATTAGCTAGAGATATTATTAATTTTAGTTCGCTGGCTTTAGATTTACTTCCTCAAGTAGAAAAGGTAATGCGAAAATCGGTAAAGCCAGGTTCTATTGTAATGGCATTACGAAGATATCATCCTAAGCATCTAGGCAATGTAAATACGCTTAAAAATTTAGGAGATATTGTTGTACGATCTGGGATTACAGAATACACTTACCTGAATTCAATATCCATGCTTACCAATCAATCCAAGCTATTGGATATTGTAAAAGATAAAACCAAAACGTATTTCACGTATTCTAGTAATTTTCAAGAAAGTAATATTTTGGTGTCTTCTTCGCTAAAAGATACTGTAAAAGAATGCTTTGCAGCAGAACATTGTTTGTCTGTAGCCGATGAGTTATCGGCAATGTCTATATCACTACCAGAAGATAATTCAAAAACAGTAGGGTTGTACTTTTATATTTTTAGATTGTTGGCTTATGAAGGAATTCCAGTATTTGAAGTCATCTCTACTTCAAATTACTTTACCCTATTTTTGGAAAAAGAATATGTGAATAAAGCTTTCGTATTATTAAATGAAATCAAGGAGCAGTAATACCAATTCTAATAAAGGTCACTAATTTAAGCATATAAAAGGACTATCATCGAATGTGACTATATCTAAGCTTTGGGATAGTCCTTTATATAAGGTTTTAATTAGTTTAGAATACGATCTCTTGTTTTTAAATTGTAGGATAACGCTTTCATATTGGTTTTAAACGTGTGATTGTATATCCTTTATTATGTTTAGAAGTACTATTTCAAGATATTGAATTTCTAGCTCCCGTTTTATGAATACCTATACTAAGGTATAGATCTTATCTAGAATTATTGATTTATGAATCTGAGTAGATGACAAAAAACAGTCACTATGCTTTACATTTCTGATAGTCATTGTTTTATAGTTAGGCACCCTGTTAGGCTTATTAGTTTTGGAAACCTAGTAGGTTTAGGTCACAAAGTGATGATGCAACTTAACATAGAGAACAACTATTTATTGTCATGTACTCAGCTTATGAATACGAAGCTATAATAGATTTTTAATACATAAAGTGGGTTTAAGATCATAAAAAGTAGCGTTTTTGAATTGTAATGATCAAACATAGAGGTGTTTAGGTTTTTTTGTACTAGTAGATACATGTTGAATTTCTATAGTTTTGAGACTATCTGAAGTAAATGTTAAAATTTTTGAAAAAAAATTAAAATTTTAACATTTAGCGAAACCCCAGTATTTTCAGGCGAAACCAAAGATTTACGGTAAAACCATATAAATAAAATTAAATTTCGCATCTAAAAACTACGGTTTATACATAAAAAATGTGTATCTTGTCGTAGAAATTAAGTGTTATAGCGAATTACTTATTAAATATGTAATCTAATACTTACTTAAAAAATAAACACAGTTCAACCCTTAAATAAAACACGTTATGAAAAGATTTTTACCTGTACTAGCCGCTTTATTGTTTACAAGTGTAATGTTTGCAAACTTAAAAATTGATATTTCTTATAAATTAATGTCAGTTACAGAAAATACGATCATTGATGGTCTAGATGAAAATTCTGATGAAGGAGTAATTTTTATTACAGAAAGTCTTCACGTTGAAAATGGTTCAAGAATTCAAATACGAAATGCTTGTTTGATCATTTTAGGAGATTTGACAGGGAATGGAATCATTGATATCGATGGATCTTCTACAGTAACTTTAGAAGGAGATGAAAAAGGAAGAATCACCTTTACGGATCGATTTTTAGCAGATAATACATGTCAACAAAGTGTTGATGAAAAAGAATTTGAAAACATTAAAGAAGTTGCCCAAGGTCTTAATTATAGTTTATACACTTTGTCAGGTAGATTATTGGATAAAGGAGAAGTAGACGATTACATCCAAAACTATATGGATCCTAAAACGTATTTAATCAAGATACAAGGATATAAATTAACTAAAATAGTATTTCAAGGATAATTCAATAACAAAAAGGTAAGGTTTTTTGTAATCCACGATGAGGCAACTTGTCGTGGATTTTTTATGGTATCTAGTTTTGAAATGAATACCTATTTATGTATTGTTAAACGAAATGATGATATATACTTCAAATGATATAAGAGATACGATCAGCCCTACTAGGTTTCTAAAACCTAGTAGGGCTGAATTACAAAGTGACGATGCAGCTTTATATAGAGAACAATTATTTTTTTGTCATATACTCAGCGTTAAAAAAGAAATGACATTGCGTTGTATGAATTCCAATACGTATGGATAGTACGGCTATGGGTGTAAATAGGTTTTTAAAGCAAATAATAGCATTACAAATACAATAAAGCCTATTAATATAAAAAAACTACCCTTATAATATTTACGATGTAGTTTAACATCTTTTTTATAGCTTAGCGCAATGATAACAATAAAAGAGATGGCAAATATTATTGCAAAAATCAATTGACCTTGACTAAACATATTTTGTTATTTTTGCTGCAAAGATAAATGATATACCGGTATAGAAGGACACCAACCTCTTAAAATTAACAGATCGCTGTCTTGTACTATATTTTTATCCTATCGGAAATGGTAGTCAACTACCTTGAAGCATTAAACTCCACAATATGGATTAAACATAATAAAGAATAAAAGATGAAAGACAAAATTAGTGCGGTTCAGAAGTTTCATACAGCATTTAAAATAGGCTATAAAAATGAGCCTATAGCAGATCTTGGTACCGCCAAAAACAACCTTCGATTTGAATTGATGAAAGAAGAAAATGAAGAGTACCTTGAAGCGGCCAAGAACAATGATTTGGTTGAAGTCGCAGATGCTCTAGGAGATATGTTATATATTTTATGTGGTACGATTATCGAACATGGAATGCAAGATAAAATAGAAGAGGTGTTTACAGAAATTCAACGAAGTAATATGAGTAAATTGGGCGAAGATGGAAATCCTATTTATAGAGAGGATGGTAAGGTATTAAAAGGACCTCATTACTTTAAACCCAATATTAAAGCCATTTTAGAAAAATAATATTATTTGTACTTTAAATTCGTTTAAATAAAAAATCCTACTGAGTTACAAACTCAGTAGGATTTTTTATTTTTGCTAACAGTTAACACTATACTTTATATCTCCATCCAAAAGTATCTTCGGCTTTATTATATTGTATATCCATTAATGTTTTCTTGAAAAAAGAAGCATACGAGTTTTCTATAGGTTCAATATCGTAATGCGTTCCTTGGTGTCCAAATCCTTTTACAGGGCTTATGACAGCAGCAGTACCAGCTCCAAAAACTTCTTTAAGTGTTCCGTTTTCAGCAGCAGTAATGATTTCACTTATCCGTATCGGACTTACATCGACAGTAATCCCTTCACGTTTAGCAATCTCTAATAAACTTTTTCGGGTAATTCCATCCAAAATACGATCGCTTATAGGTGCAGTACGCAGTGTATCGTTAATTCTAAAAAATACATTCATAGTACCAGCCTCCTCAATATACTCGTGCGTATTGGAGTCAGTCCAAATCAATTGTTGATATCCTTTATCTTTTGCCAAATTGGTAGGGTAAAATTGACCAGCATAATTTCCAGCAGCTTTTGCATATCCAAATCCTCCACTGGCAGAACGACTATATTTTTCTTCAATTAATAGGTTTACCTCACCTGCATAATACGATTGAGCGGGAGAACAGATAATCATGAACGAGTACTCATCTGCCTCTAATGCAAGTACACTAGCTTCCGTTGCAATTACAAAAGGTCTAATGTATAGTGAATTTCCATAACCAGGTTTAATCCAGTCGCTGTCGAGTTCTAATAAAGTTTTTAAACCATCAAAGAAATACGCTTCAGGAAATTCAGGGATACATAAACGTTTTGCAGAAGCATTAATACGATTAAAGTTTTCCTCGGGGCGAAACATAAAAATGTCATCATGTTCATCTTTATAGGCTTTCATTCCTTCAAAAACTGCTTGTCCATAATGAAACACACGAGATGAGGGATCCAAAGTAAGGGGGCCATAAGGTATAATCTTTGGCGTTTCCCAGACACCATTGGCATAGTTACAGATAAACATGTGATCTGTAAATGTTTTTCCAAAGTTTAAATTCTCAAAATCTACTTGTTCTATCTTAGAACGGTTAGTTTTGCTGATTTCAATAGGTGTCGAGATTGAATTTTTCATTCGATTTTCATTTGCAAAGGCTTTATGATATATAAGCCAATATCTATAGTATTATTTTAACTTTTCATCCGTATCACAAAGAGTATTTCAATTCTCTTTGTGATACGGATGAAAGACAAAAATAACTTTTTCTTCTAAATTAAGAATTTTAAAAATGTTTAATTTTATAAAAAAGATGAAGTAATAGGCATTTAGCTGATTTTTGGAGATAGTTTTAGGATTTTTCCATAACTGTAGAGAAGTTTTAAAGGTTCTAATTAGTGGTATTCATTCTTTTGTTAGATATTTAACTATGGAAATAGTGAAGAGAGATATTATTACTACAGGAGATGGTTCGACAACTATTCATTTACCAGAGTGGGATGAGCAATACCATTCTAAACATGGAGCAATTGCCGAAGCAAAGCATGTTTTTATACAAAAAGGATTATTTGATCTGTTGCAGGATAATTCTTTTCCGGTATTACATATTCTTGAAATAGGATTTGGAACAGGGTTAAATGCATTTATCACCTATCTTACGGCATTAGAGATCCTTCAAAAAATAAATTATACAGGTATAGAAGCCTATCCTATAGGCGTAGCCGAAGCTAATCTTATGAACTATCCAGAGGTATTGGAAGCAACTACAGCTCAAACTATTTTTGAAGCCCTACATGATACTCCTTGGGAAACCCCTGAATCCATTTCATCCGATTTTATACTAACGAAACGCAAACAGTTTTTTGCAGACGTAGAAGAAGAAAATAGTATGCATCTTATTTATTTTGATGCCTTTGGTGCTCGAGTACAACCCGAGCTATGGACCGTAGCTATTTTTGAAAAAATGTATAAGGCTTTACAGTCTAAAGGTGTTTTAGTGACGTATGCTGCCAAGGGTAGTGTTCGAAGAGCAATGCAAGAAGTTGGATTTTTAGTAGAACGTTTACCTGGCCCTCCTGGTAAAAGAGAAATGCTTAGAGCAACAAAATCGTAAAAAATCAAAAAAAAGAAATGAAAATTTTAATTACAGGTGCTACTGGCTTAATCGGCAAAGAGATCGTTGCTTTATGTTTTAAATCAGGAATTGAAGTTAATTATTTGACCACAAGAAAAAGCGCAATAATTACTACCCCAAATTACAAAGGATATTATTGGAATCCAGAAAAGGGAGAAATGGATTCGTCATGTTTGAAGGACGTTTCTACGATTATACATTTAGCAGGTGCCACAGTGTCCAAACGCTGGACTACAGCATATAAAGAAGAAATGATTACAAGTAGGTTGCAAACAGCAACGTTGTTATATGAAGCATTAAAGGGACAAAAGCATACCGTACGTCATTTCATTTCGGCCAGTGGGATCAGCATATACCCTAGTGATTTTAACAAACAGTATACTGAAGAAACCACGGCAGTAAGTGATGGGTTTTTAGGAAAATTAGTTGCGAATTGGGAAGCAGCAGCGCAGCAGTTTGAAACCTTATCTATAGCAGTGAGTATCCTTAGAATAGGACTAGTATTGTCTGCTAATGGTGGAGCATTTCCAAAAATAGCCGATCCAATACAAAAAGGCGTTGGCGCTGCTTTTGGATCTGGGAAACAATGGCAAAGTTGGATTCATATCTATGATTTAGCACGATTGTTTTTACACGTGGTAACCCATGAATATAAGGGAGTATATAATGCTGTAGGACCAAACCCTGTTTCTAATGAAGCTTTAACCGCAGTAATTGCAAATGCATATCAAAAGAAAATTTGGTTACCCAATGTTCCTAAATTTATGATGAAACTCATTTTGGGAGAAATGCATGAATTACTCTTTGAAAGTCAACAAGTGAGTAGTGAAAAAATAGAAGCTACAGGTTTTACCTTTAAGTATTCCACAGTAACAGAAGCCGTAACCACTATTGTGGATTGATATTTTTTGATATATATTATAGTGTAAACAAGAATTTATAAGAGAGAATAGATAATTTTTTGTTGAAAAAAGCTGCTAACCGCTAAAGGCTAGGAGCTAACTGCCATATTAGAGTGATAATTAAAAAAAGAACTGATACCTAAATTAGAAGTATTAAGTATAGAGTATGAAGTACCAAGTATGAAGTTAGAAGTTACATCGAATTACTATTAAAAAAAGAGCTAATACCCAAATTTGAATTACGATTAAAAAAGAATCAACTGACAACGATCAACTAAACTTTATCACGCAACCATGTTGAAAACTGTTGAAAATTTTGTGGAGCAACGCCATGTCCCACAGGAAATTCCTGTAGTTGTGTGTTTATTCCTAATTTTGATAGCAATACAGGAGCTTTTTTAGCCCATTCTACAGGTATTACTTGATCTACAGTGCCATGAGAACAATAGATGTTGAGTCCTGAAAAATCATTGGAAGCATACCCTTCTTTAAGAATAGCTTCATTGATATATCCACTTAAGGCAATTACATTTTTAATCTTATTAGGATAGGAGAGTGCCACGGCATAACTTAGTATAGTCCCTTGGCTAAATCCTAAAATACTAACTGAATTGGGGTCTAGTTTATATTCGACTACGGCTTCATCAATAAAAGCTACAATTTTATCCCTAGATTGAATAGCTTGTTCATCATCACTAAATTTTCCTTGTGCAGCATCGAAATAAATAGCATACCAAGCATTTCCATGAGGTTCCATTGGGTATGGAGCGCGTACAGAGATAATAAATGCGTTTTCAGGTAATTGTGGTGCAAATGAAAACAAATCATTTTCATCGCTTCCATAGCCATGAAATAGGAATATAACAGGAGGTTTCTCTTGAGCTATTGTTGGTTTTTGAATGATATGCTGTAGGGATAGGTTTTTTGTGCTCATAATGCTATACTAGTGGTGATTTTTTTAAAAGGACTAAATGCATTTTAAAATTAAATGTTTCATTCTGTTTTCAGAACCCTTATTTTTTAATTGGTCTCAAAAATAGTCAAAACTATGCACTTTAGTGCATCTCGCTTTAGCTTCTAAAAATTGTTGAGTCTAATGCGTTTTTTGTTGTTAGTTTTTAGCAAACTTTAGCTAAACGCAAACTGCTAAACGCTAAATACGTACTGCTGACTTTAGTTAGGTTTTAGTGGTATCGAGGCAGGTATTACTTAATAAACGTAAACCACTTTTGAAAATAATGGCCTACTATTGGTATTGGTTTTGCAGATGCGCTTATTGCATTGATCAATCCGTAAATCCATAATAAAAAAATAAAGATATAAAAAGAAGCACTAATGATCCAGGAATCAAATATACTTACAAGGGCTCCCATAGTATAGAAACCAATATGTGTACCAAATGCTTGTCGGATATGAAAACTAGCAAACAATGTCTTTTTGTCTTCTTGGTTTATATAGAAAGCTATGATAGTTCCTATGATACTTAGGTAGGCTATAATAGCAGATTGTTTACCTTTTTTGATATCGTTTATATCCATAGGTGTTTTGTTGGGATTACTGTGGAACTGAAATCATATTATTAGCGATGATGCCATATACTTTTCCTTTCATATTTTGTTTTAAAAACGCACTGTTTTTTGAAGTAGATTTAATATCTTTTTTAGTATAGATGGATGTGCCTTCAGGGTTAAATAGTGTAGCGTCTACAGTATTACCCACGTCAATACTCGTTTTAGGGATGCCAAAAATTGATTTCCCTGCTGTTAATACTTGAATTACTCGATCCAACGGAAGTATGGAGTTTAAAATACCAAAGGAACTCTCAAGTCCAATCGTACCATAATCGGCATTATCAAATTCTACTTTTTTAAGCTCAATATTCATAGGAGCGTGATCCGATGTTACCATGTCAATTGTTCCGTCTTGAATACCTAATAAGAGCGCGTCTATGTCTTTTTGAGTACGTAGTGGTGGAAGTACTTTATAGCGTGTATCAAACTCAGAAAGTACACTGTCATTTAATATTAGATGATGCGGAGTTACACTGCAACTTACTGCCAATCCTTTTTGTTTTGCTTCTCTAATCAAGTTTACTGCTGCTGCCGTAGATATGGTAGGAATGTGAAGTTTACCACCGGTATATGCCAAGATGGCTAAATCTCTAGTAGTTTGTAATTCTTCAGCAAGTGCTGGGATTCCTCTTAAACCGAGGGCTGTACTTTGTTCGTTTTCGTTAACCTGTCCTTTTCCTGCAATAGCATTATCTTGTGGATATGAGAGTATTAAGCCATTAAAACTCTGAACATATTGTAAGGCTAGTTTTAGTAGGTTAGGATTTGTAATCGATGTTTTATAATCCCCAAAAGCAATAGCCCCTTGCTGTTTCATATCATAAAGCTCTGCCAAGTCAATTCCCTGTGATCCCATGGTTAATGCTCCTATAGGGTATACATGCACAGCACTGTTCAGTGTTTTAGAATTTATAAAACCAATAGCAGTACTGGTATCTGTAATGGGAAATGTGTTTGGGTTTACTGCAATGCTTGTAAATCCACTTTGTTCAGCAACAGTAAGACCATGTGCTATCGTTTCTCGTTCTTCATAACCAGGTTCTCCAAAACAGACACTACTATCAAACCATCCCTGAGAGATATGGGCATTCTCTAAGGTTATTGTAGCAAATTTAGTAGTATTTGCTATAGAAGCCTCTATTGCTGTAATTACACCATTTTCAATAAGAATGTCTACTGTTTTTTTATGAAAACTAGACATTGGGTCGATAATGGTAACAGATTTTAGTAAGGCGTTCATTTTAAATAGTTTAATAATAAGAGTTCAATACCCAAAAATAATAGTGCAAAAGTAACAAACCATTTCCATATTTCATGGACACTATTTAGTTCTTTTAGTTTTCTAAATAAGGAGTCTATGCTTTGTGTTACTTCATGATCACGATACGTAGAAAGATCATAATACAGTGTGTTACTCTCTTTAGAAGTATAATTATAACTCACATAGTGCAATACCTTTTCTTTATTTTGCACCGTGTATATCCCAGCTTTAGTTGGCGTGTTTTCTGTTGTAATTTTTACTTTGCTGGTATAGCTTTGTTGTAAAGGGATACAACTTTCTTTATCAGAGTGTAGCGACAAGATTCCATCTTGGCCTAATACTGTAGTGACATCAAAAGTATTCGTTTGACCAATAGTATATGAAATATCAGGAAATTGTAAGCTTTGTTTTCCTATGTTATATAATGTAGGAACAATTAATGGCGAATTTTGAAAATTAGAATTTGTAGTATTAATCGCTGCCGTAAATACGTATGTTGTATTCGTTTTGTATAGAAAAGGAGTCTCATTTTCAAAGGCCAATATTGGAGTTTGAGCATTCGTGATTGGGTAATAGGTATCTACTTTTGGATATTGAAAATTTTGTACGGTACTTTCAAAAACTCCTTTGAATACTGGATTTGAAAAATGAATAGCAGTGATTTTTCGTTCTTGTTTTTTCTGTGCCGTTAGGAGTGAATTAGGGTCTGAAAGCAATGTGTTATAAGATGCCAGATCTCCTTCTGTTGAAGGAATGAAACAAATCGTACCGCCCTGACTGCTGTAATTTTTTAATGTATTCAGTAAAGATACGGGTAGGTGTTTAATTTCATTAAGGATTACTAAATTGGCAGTGTTAATATCGTTATAATTTAAAGTACGTAATGTATTACTAGAAACTATAAACTCATCTGGAGTATAAATTCGATGAATGAATGCATCATCAACCTCACTAATAGCAACAACCTTAATTTTGTCGGGAGCATTAAGTGAAAAATAGTGAACATTATCAAAACTTAGGTTGGGATCTTCAATAACAACTCGCCCTTGAATTGTAACAGCTTCATCGATTTTAAATACGGTATTCGATGTGGTGTAAGGCGCAATCGTTACTGTTGTTTTACCAATAAGGATATCTTTATTATAACAAGCTACGGGAACACTTTTTTCAGTATCCCCCGAGTTTTTTAACTGTACCCATATTGCCAATTCGTTATTTTCATTCCGCTGAACGGCAAGAGAATCAATAGCAATATTTTTGGAGGTAACAGGGGAGAGCTGTACCAGATTTACAGTAGTTGTACTATCCGTTTTTGGAAGAGAAAAAGCATTCTCTTTTTGTTGAAAGTCAGAGATCATGATCACTCTTTTTTGATCATCAGGCACTTTAGGAAGTAATTGCTTTGCTTTTAAAAATGCAGTTTCATAAGGCAATTGATTGGGACTGTATTCTAACTGTAATAAATCGTTTTGTACTCCTTGTATGGTAACTCCAGTATAGGTATCTGTATTCGTAAATATAGAAACCTTTTCATCTTTAGGCAAAGCCGTAATTAATTCTTGAACAGCACGTTGAAGCAGTGGTCCTCTAGGTCCTTTAGCTTGCATGCTAAAAGAATTGTCGAGATAGATTACAGTATTACTTTTTTGGTCAATGGTAGTGTTTGCAGCAAAATAAGGCTCTGTAAAAGCAATAATGATACACCCGAACATAAGCATTCGTGTAAGTAAAGTTAGCCATTTTTTGAGTTGTGAACTTTTTCGTGTTTGTGTAGTTATTGTTTTTAGAAATTCTACGTTACTGAAATACACTTTTTGAAAACGACGCAGTTGAAATAAGTGTACAATAATAGGAATAAGGAGTGCTAGTAGAGCGTAAAGAAATTCTGGGTGTTTAAACTGCATTCCGATATTTAAAACTTAGTACTGTAAATATACTATAAGATTTGGAATTAATGATTGTAGAGTTCTGTATTTTATCTAAAGCGTACATAAGATTCTAGTATAGTAGTATACTATGTGGACAGTTTTTATTTAATAAACACACTTAAAAAAGACAAAAATTAATCTATGAGCATGTACATATGACAATTAGTATGAAGAAAAACAGTTCAAAACTAAAAAAGGCTTCCTTGCACTAATCAAAACCTTCCAGAAATACTTGCAGAGTTCAAAGCAATCCCCATAGGAATAGAAAATCATCCCAGTTTAGTCAACACTGCATTCATGCTGGGTCGTACCGACCGCACGAATGCTTAGTTATTCTCGGTAGTTTTTTCCACCGCAATGTTGATTTGAATTTGTATCTTTGTATTGCGAACATATTTCAAATTTAATTCATTAACAGTACATTTATTACAATTGCGTCTTAAACAGAAAATCTTGAGGGAACATACGGGTGAAAGTCCCGAGACCTCTCTAAGCACTGCTTGGAATGTGTTCGCGGTGATTCCCTCTTTTTTATTAATTTTTAAATTCATTCTTTATGCGAACACAGAATGGTCAAAATGTATGCACGAATTGTAACTCGGCTACACATGACGTTAAACCAGTATCCAAAATCAGCACAATGCTGTTTCCTTCACAAGTTAATTTGTTAAATCGTATCACTAGCTGTGGTCTATTAGAATTAATTGATTCTTTAGAAACCATTCATGATTTAGCATTGTATCATTCTCATGCAGAAATCAATGAACATGAGAAAATAGCATTGCTTGATGTAGAAACACTTTGGGAAGCCTTGGAGCAGATGGTAGAGGAGGTTTAAAATCTGTAAAAAGGACTAAGTTTATTGAATTTAGTCCTTTTTTATACGTTTAAACTATTCATTTTCAAGATTAGGAAGTCCTACTTTTCTAAGCATCTCGTTTGCTTTTTCTAGTTTCTCAGGAAAAAGTACTTTATCGTTAAAAAAATCTAAAGTTTTATCAACGAGTACTACAGGTTTTTTCTTTGTATTTATATCTTTCATTCCCATTGTTATTTATCTTTTAATTTTATAAGAAACGCTTCATATTCAATACCTTTTTGAAATGCTTTCCAACCATTTTCTAACTCTCCATAAATCTCGAAATCTTCCTTTATTTCATCAAGATATTTAGTGATTCCCATTCTGTATAAACGTGTTCTGGATTTTGTACTTCCTGTGGCATAAACCATAGCATTCTTATGTTTATCAATGAATGCATATAAAGTAGCTACAACAGTTGCTAATACTTTTTCACTATCTCCATTATTAGAGATAGCTGTATCATCTACCTCACCCGTTTCAATATTTTTATCTCCAAAACCAAGGTTATATAAATCTTTATAGTTAGTCGGTGTATATTGAACTATCTTAGGGATTTTTCCTTTAGTTCCGGTGCTAACAAACTCAAAAAATTCAAGATGTTCCCCTGACTTTAATTCGTATTTTTCTAATTTCATTAAGAATTCACTTCTACTACAAAGATCGGAATTTTAAACTAAACTTTCAACTTTAAGTACTTTGATATTCAATCAAATAGCGAATAAGATATGTAAACTATACTATTTTGGAAATAAAATACTTTTATGGAATACATTTAGAAGTGATTAGTAATTACCGAGAACGCCAACTATATGAGTCGTGGCAAAGCAAGTACACTTTAACCATCCCCATACACTGCGCATGTTTTTATAATTTTCTTAAAGATATAAAAAGTATGTGCCATCACATCACAAACAGAAAATGACCTTACCGACAAGCCTGAATCTTGCTATGACTTTATATAGGCTGTTGAACTAAACCTAAAGGTAGCTAATTACAAATAAAGTAAAAAAGCTACCTTTAGGTTTAGTTCAATAACTAAGCATTCATGCTGGGTCGTACCGACCGCACGAATGCTTAGTTATTGTAAACAGTATTTATTTAGTCTATAATTTCTTCAAAAGTTAATTTATTCCCCTCTTTGGAAATACTGATTATTCTATATGTGGGCGCATATCCTTTACCATTTGGTTGAAACATTTCGGTTTTAAATTCCCGTTCATTTTGATAATTAGCATAAATAATATCCCCCTCATATTTGTCTGTTGCTAGTTCAGGAAGATAAACTCTATTTTCAAAATCTTCACGAAAATCAGTTTCCGATTTTATTTTGTCAATTAACCTTCTTTTGTCATTATCAGAAATTTCAAGCTCAAACTTATGGTAATAGTCTCTAAGTCCTCCACTTTCATTATTTATAATTTTAAACTCATCTACTAACTCAATTTTTTGATCAGATAATAATTTTGTTGCATTTGATTTAAAGAAAAGTTTATCATTAAAAATTAGAGCTAAAAAGCAAAGAGAGAATCCTGTTATTAATATTCCTGCGATTATTTTACCCAATTTTTTGTTTCCAAATTTCTTAGGGATCCAATATCCAAGGTAAACTAGCCCTAATATCAGACAGAGTATTATTAGTAATACTATCGCATAAAAAGTCATTTTCTCTATATTTTAGGCGTTTTTGTATTGTTTACAACGTT
>CALFCI010000097.1 GCA_937951135.1 uncultured Aquimarina sp.
GCTTTAAGAATACATTTATCAATCAATTTAGAACAAATACATTCCTTACTTTACACACCACATTCAAAAATCAACAACACAAATATGCATAAAAGCTAAAATGTAATCAATCAACTCTTCTGAAAATCAGCAAGCCCTAATGTATCTGATATTGATAAACTTGCAATCAACTATAAAAATGAAATACTAGACTATACTCTAGAATTCATTTTCATCAAACAAAACTATCAAACCTTAGAATTAGAGGACAACGTTATTGAAGAAATGAACGGTTTTATGGAAGCTAAGTAAACAAAACCCTACCAAAAGCAAACAAAAGCTCCCACCATCAGTACACCTCATACACTCTCATCCCCTTATAAATAAGGGATTACTACATATTGTATCGGAGGAAATAATTTAAAATGGATTAGTTCAATAGTTTCCTCTTTCAAAATTCGTATTTTTAAAAAACCTTTCATTAGAACATTTTGGCACCCACACCTTCATTAAGCTGACCATTAATATACCTCATACAGTACCATTCCTTATAAATTAGGAATACACGGTATTAAAAGTCATAAAAAACACCACTACATATTACATTAACCGCACATTTATTTATACACTTAATCGAATAACGGCACTTTTATATACTATATTTTCAACAACTCCGTTTATGACACTAGTAAAAAGGTTATCTAATGAGAACCACAATTGGCACCCATTTTTCACCAATGCGTATTGATACAGTATAAACCCCAACCCTTATGAATATATTTTCTATTGATTACAAAGTGCTTTTTTTACTAATCATTATCTTTTTTCCTAGTTGTAAAAAAGACGACACAGGAGTACCAATTGTTAATGAACCTAAAAATGAAGTCGTTGGCAATGCACCATTTGGTGCTGTCTTTTTTGCTCAAACACATGTGCGACAGCCCGAAGATGAAGGGTTTCGATTAGTCAGTGGAAAAAATCTTTTAATCAAAGTGAATATGACCACAAATACTGGTGAAAGCGCTCCAGATGTTAAAGCAGTTTTAACACTTGGTGGCACTACAGAAACTATTACGTTAATCGGGCCGGCCACACTTTCGGATCCTATAGATCTACGAACCGGTTTTATTGAGCATAAATTCGAAAATAGTTTTACTGCTATGATCCCGAAAGAACTGGTGCAACCCGGACTTCAAGTACTTGTAGAAGTTGGCGCCGAAAGTGTAAATTTTGACAATTTAAAAATCGGTGCGCCCAATACAATAATCATGAATATGTTTGATGCTAATTTTTTTCAATCTTCTCCAGGAGATTACCCGACAGGATGGAAAGAGGAGCTTGAAGCCAAATTACCGGTTTCGAAAATTGAATTGAGAAGAGTACCTAATATTATTTTTTCTGAACTAACGGTGCCTCCTAGAGGTAATGTAATTGCAGCTCGTGTGAGCTCTAAAGAAGAATACCAAACACTTACAGGAGTAGGGTTTGATGGAGAGCAAGCAACAGCAGCACAATGGAATGGCGCCCTTAAGGCTGCCGCAGGAACCAAAGGGCGGTATGCATTATTTTATGTAAACATCTATGGTGTTAATTCCGGAGGGCAAGCAGGAGGATATGGAGGTGTTGGTAATGGTAAGAGCTTAGGGATTTTTAATCATGAACTTGGGCATGCTTTGTCATTACCACATTGGGGAAACAACAAAGACTACCCTTATAGAAACGAGATGTTTGGCATATCGGCACCTGAAGTGTTTAATGGAGTTCACGTGGGTCCGGTATGGGCATTTGATGTAGTTAAAAATAAGTTTATACCACCAACAGTACAGGAGAATGCTGTGGGAGGCGAACTTGGCACTTACAAAAAAGACCCTATGCAGGGCGGAGGTTCAGGTGACCAAGAAGAAGACTTTCTAATGCGGCATTTTTCAGATTATTCAGTAAATAAAATGCAAAATTTCCTTGAAGAACACATCGTAATCAGGGATGAAGTTAGCGGTAATTATTCTAGTTGGGATCTGACAAGTAATGAGTACACTAAAACAATGAATAATAACGGTGTACAGTTTGCTGTTGAAAATGATATTACTGTTATTAGCGTTATGGCAGGAGTAAGCGCTGTGACACCACAAGCGACTATTGTGTACCCTCCTATTGGACCGTATCAAAGTGGAATAATCGACCTTTTTGATCCAACCAATGCATCTGATCGCTCCAAAGCTGCATCAATTTATTGCCCTAATGGTGGCTGTGATGTAAGTTTACGAATCGTACAGGGAGGAAATACTAGAGTGGTACTATTGCCAATAGCTATGGATCCTACCGCAGATCCTTTAAAATCAAATAGCTTTAACACAAGAGCCGTAAACTTACGTGCGAGTGACGGCAATGTTACGAAGGTAGAATTGTTACGCACTCCAGATGCAGAAACTAACGGAATTCCGAATAGCCCTGAAGTGTTGTATCGCTGGGGGAATTAGATATAGCTTTAGAGAAATAGATCAGCCTAATGATGAAGACCTGACCCTACTGTAGAGATCACAGAGCAACAAGGTCAACTATTTTGGAGAGATTCTCAAAACATTCCTAACGTACTAAATAATTTTTATCGTGGTACGTATACAAGCACCTATTTCTCTTCTGCTTTAGTGATAATGATTTTATAGTTACCGCTATGGCTTCCAATGGGCAACAAAAAACAAAACGTATTCCTTTCACAAGAATTTACCTGTAAAAATACGTTAAACCCGGCTTATGCAATAGCACTTCGTCATGAGGTTTGAAATTGCGATAAAACATGATGTTTTCTAAAATTTAGCATAGCATCGCTATGGTTAAGTTTAAAAACATAGCGGAGCGGTATATTTTGAAGTAGTTTCAAGCCGTAATAGATTTTCTACTGCATAATCCGGGTTAAAGCTAACCAGAACATTACGAATCCCCTTGTAAATAAGCATTTACCACATATTGTATTGAAAAAGTAACCAAACGAATTCTATCGTTTTGATAGCTATATGCTTAATCTGCTAAAAACACCTATATTCTTGGTATATTTTATATAATCCAAAATCATGCATTGAAAAATCTAGTACAGTGTCCACTTACTTTGAAATAACCTCAGTTCGATTACTCCAAAATGCCTCATCACAAAGTTCTAGTATATAATGCGAGTTTCACTAAAGACTAACTTCGTTGGTAACTATTTATGGTTTCCCTCTCTACTCTTGATATAAGTCGTTATTACTTTTGCTACCGACTGCACATCGGGTTCTTCAAATAATGTTCTATGATTCCCTAGAGTATGTATGATTTCAACACCTTTTTTTGCAATCTTTTCCCAAGAGTCTTGATACTCCTCATTAAACTTTTTGTTGGGCTTTTCTGTGAGTACCAATGTTACTTCGAGTTCATAAGGCTGCCATTGATATGCTTTGTATACGGTAACTAAGTGATTCCCCAATTTTGATAAATTTTTGGCTTCAGTAGTTCCTGTATATTGAATCCAAAGGGGGGTTATATGGCGATTACATCGATCGGTTAACATGATTTTAATGACGTTGAATGGATTTCGTATAAATCGCTTCACAAAACCTGATACCCGCATCAAAACTCTAGTTTTGGTATACAAGTGCTCCTGTTCTGCCATGGTATCTATAACGATAAGACGACCTTCTTCACCAATATTTTGAAGCTGTTTTACCATTTCAAGTCCTACTGCTGTACTAAAACAATACACCATAATATAATAAGGTCCTTGGGGTTGTACACTGCGAACTTCCTTTACATAATCTTGTGCCATTACTTCAATATTCTCATGCATGGCTCCTCCATATATTCCAGAGGGTTGTATTGCATATACAGGTCTATCGGAATCTAAATACCGAGTAAATGGAGTATAGAAAAACACATGCCCCCCTCCTGCATGAACGCAAAAAACAGGTGCTTTTGTCCCTTTTGCTCGTAAAGGAACTACGTTTTTCCATGGAGTTCCTGTGGTGGTTTCTTTTCCTTGTATTAGCCTAGCAATTTTTTCAATTGTGGGATGTTCTAATATTACTGTTGGTGGTAACTTTGTCTGATGCTGCGTATTGATTAACGAAAACATTTTGACAACTAACAATGATTTTCCTCCTATTTCAAAAAAATCATCCTGTACTCCTATTGGATGTATTCCAAACAATGTCTCCCATAAACTTACTAATTGTAATTCTATTTCGTTTTTTGGTGCTACATACGGTGTTGCTGTAGGAGTAGTAATCGTCGTATGCTTCTGTGATTTTTGTATTCGTATCGGAATTGTTGTTGCTATTGACGCAAAGGATAATGCTGTACTCATTTGCTTCACTGTGGTATGGATACTTTCTAAAATCCATGATCCCACGGTTGTATCGGCTACTATTGGTAATACTGATATCGTAAATGTAAGGGCTTCTCCTGGAACAACAGCCATAGTTACTGGGTATGTAGATGTTAATCCACTTTGCATCTCCAAAATTTCGATACCTCCATGCCGAGTATCCACCCCTGGATAATTTTCAAAAATCAATAGACTATCAAATAATTGTCGAGCAGCTGGCCAATCGATACATGACATAATTTGATCTAGATCAACATGTTCGTATTGTCTTGCGTCTTGTTGTTGTTTTTGAATGCTTCTAAACCATGCTTCAAAAGGGAGATCTTCTTTAATTTCAATTCGCACAGGTTGTACATTCATAAACATTCCGGTAAGCAATGTAATATTTGGAAAATCTCCTGAACGCCCCGATACCGTTGTTCCATATACGACATCATGAGTACCAAAATAGCGACTTAAAACAAAACCCCACACCATCTGTACTACTGTATTGACAGTTACTCGTATGCTTCGAGCAAACGTTTGCAATGCTACAGTCTCTTCCTTTGATAAGCGTAATTGTTGCGTTATTGGCCTAATTGCTGTTTCTGATAGGAGTACAATTTTAAAAAGTGAAGGATGCTGAAACCCTTTAAAATAACATGACCAAAATGCATTAGCTTGATCCCTATCTTTTTTATGAATCCAACTTAAATACGACTTATATGCAGGTAGTGTTTTTAGCACTGGTTCTTGATAGTTTGAAAGCGCTTCATAAAATTCGAATACATCTTTTAATATCAGATGTGATGACCATCCATCAACTAAGATATGATGACTAGGCCACAATAAACGATATGTATTTGGAGCTATAACGATTACATTGACCTTCAGTAAACCTCCTTTTTCTATTGGTACTCCTGACACTTGTATCTCTTTACACAATTGTTCCCATTGGGTTGCTTGTACTTCTGATGTAGCTGTTGTCCAATCTAAAACTGTAAAGTCTACACTTTTTTCTTGATGTATGATTTGTACTGGATTTTCTAAGTTTTTCCAATGAATTGTGGTTCTTAAAATCGAATGCCGTTGTATCGCTCGATTCCAAGATTGTTCAAATAGAGCAAAATCCAATGTTCCTTTCAATACACACTGTACCAGTAACACCCCTTGATCCCATGAATTTGACAAATGATGAAAAAGGAGTCCCTGTTGCATATAGCTAAGTGGAAATATGGCTTCTATTTTTGCTTTATCAATAGTACTCATGCTTTTATAAATTTTGCATTAAATGATCCAAATCGTCTTGATTCAAACCAGATTCAGGAAAGTCGGAAGGTGTATATTCTCTTACTTCTTTTTGAGTACAGTGTGTTATTAAGTCTTGTACAGTATTTTCAAAATTACGTACCAAGGCTAATAATGTTTTTTCTGTATATAAGGCTGTACTGTAACTCCAATTCATTTGTAATTGATTATCAAGTACAAAGGCGTTGATTTCTATACCGTAGGTGCGTTCACTTAATGAATCTCTAAATCCTTCGGTACTGTATTGAAACTGAATATCTGTATTTTCAAAAGTTGCGCTTTGAATTCCTAAATAATTAAATATAATTTGAGGTGCTTGCTGCAAAGATGGTCGATTTCGGAATGGTTGTGATAGGTATTTAAGAATTCCATAGCCTATACCATCATTCGGAATCGCTCGTAATTGTTCTTTTACTGATTTGATTACAGTTCCTAACGCTTCGTTTGGTGCATAGTGTAGGTTTACCGGAAAAAATGCGGTAAACCATCCTATCGTATTCGATACATCCATAACATTGGATGTAGTGTTACGTCCGTGCCTTTCTAATCCCATACAGCATTGCGTTATTCCTGCCCAATTGCAGAGTGTACTCAAAAGAGCAGTAATTAGTATATCTTCTATTTTTGTGATATAGGCTTCATTAACTTTATGCAACAAGGCTTCAGTATCTGCGCTACTAAATTTACTTTGATGCATGACAATAGTATGTTCTGGTAAAACACCATTTGCTACAGTAAAATCCGCTGGAAATGCTATTGTATTGGTACGTTGTGCTTCCCAAAACGGGAGTTCTGCGATGATTTCTGGAGCTTCTGAACGTTCTAAAAGATAGGTTCCCCAATCGCGTATTGAGTTTGTTTTTGGTTTAAATTGTATAGCGGTATTCTGTTGAACTTGCTGTATCCCTATCGTAAAATCACTAAATATAGAGTTCCAAGATACCATATCGATTCCTAAATGATGTGCAATGAGGTATACTTTATGTTGCTGTATACGTCCACATTCAAAATAGAGTACTCGAAACAATCCCCCTTCTTCTAAACGGCATTGCTGTTGTACCTTTGTAATCTCTTCTTTAATCTGTTGTTCTTGTTCTTCAATCGTTACAAAAGTACTTACGTCAACATAAAAACAACATTGTATAGCTTGTATATCCAGTACATGAGCCGTCCATCTGTCATTATGGTTCATAAAACTTAACCGCAACGCATCATGATAACCAACCAATGCTTTGATAACCTTAGCAATACTTTCATAACTAATCGTATCGACATTCGAAATTTGAACAATTTGATTCCAGAAATGAGGTGCCGCTGTATGAACCTCAAAAAACCAATGTTGTATGGGAGTTAATTGAACTTCACCAACAATGGTTTCTTCTAATACTTTGGGTGTCGTGATAGGGTGTATAAACAGTGCTAACTCTGCTATAGTTTGATGATCAAAAACCTGATTGGGTTGTAATTGAATTCCTGCTTTACGTGCTTTTGCAATAATTTGAATACTAGATATAGAATCTCCTCCTATTTCAAAAAAATTATCCTGAATTCCAATCGTTTCAAGCTGTAATACCTCTTGCCATATCGCTACTAGTTTTGTTTCAATATCATTTGTAGGCTTTTGTATACTTTTGGATGATTCTGATGGAGTCAACTGCATTAAAGTACTTAAAGATTTTTTATCAATTTTACCATTAGGCAACATCGGAAATGTGTCTACAGAAATTATTTCTGAGGGAATCATATACTCAGGTATCCGCGCTTTTAAAAATTGTTTCAACACATTGACAACCAACACTTCTGACGCTTTTACGCAAGCTACTAATCGCTTCTGACTTGTGTTTGTAGCGCTTTCTTGCTGTGCTACATATACTTGTCTCATTTTATAAAAAAGTAATTGCCGCTGTGGTGTCGATAATTGTTGTATTCTTTGTTCTAGCGTATTTTCAATCATCATGATCTGCTGTTTTCTTCATTCATTTGTTGTACTAAAAAGTCATGTTCATCTGTATTCAACGATTCCACAGTTTTAATTAAATCTTCTATAGCTGTTTCTGATGGTAATAGTTGTTGTAAAGCAGTACTCAATTCTGCCACGGTAGGGAGTTGCTCCGAATCCATAATGCCATTGTTTGTTTTGACTTCTTTTACAATAACAACTGCATCTTGTACCTTAGGATGTGAGGTTATCACATTTTCAATCTCATCCAATTCAATACGAAACCCTCGTATTTTCACCTGTTGGTCTGCCCTACCTAAAAACTCAATAGTGCCTTTATGAGTATACCGACCTAAATCTCCCGTTTTATACAGTTTTTGATTGGGGTCTTTATGAAACGGATGATCTATATAGGCTTTATGCGTAAGCTCTGGTTTATTAAGATACTGTTTCGCTAAACCTGACCCTCCAATATACAGCTCCCCAATTGCCCCAAAAGGTAGTGTTCTTAAATTGGAGTCTAATATATATACCTCAGCATTAGCTACGGGTTTTCCTATAGGAATAATACCTGTAGCATCTTCGGGTTGTACTTGATGCGCTATACACCATACTGTAGCTTCTGTAGGGCCGTATTCATTATATAATTGGGTATCTGATAAGGTTTCAAAATGTACTGTACATAACTCTTTTGGACATACTTCTCCGGCAACAATTACTGTCGTTAACTGTGCTAATTTCGTAGAATTACAATGTTCTAGTATGAGCTTATACAAGGAAGGCAATAGTAATGTATGGCTTACCGCATGTTTAGTAATGATCTCTTCTATTTTAGTTATATCTTGTTCGATACGTTTTTCTGCAATCACCAAAGTTCCTCCTGTACACAACGTCCAAAATATACCTGCTTTTGAGCTATCAAAAGCAATCGAAGATACTAATAAGAATACTGCTGGGTTTTCCGTATAAAACGTTTGTCTTCCTTGTGTAGAATTGACAATATTTTGATGGGGTATTGGAACGCCTTTGGGCTTGCCTGTACTCCCCGAGGTATAAATTACATACGCTATATCTTGAGGATCAATTGCTGGTAAAACTTCGGTACTAGTGTTTGTTGATCGTGTTTGATCTTCAAACAAAAGGTTAGTTACTTTTTGATCTTTAAACAGTGTAGCCAATGCAGATTGTGTTACGATTATATCCACCTTGGCATCATCGATCATATATGCAATACGCTGTTCTGGATAGTCTGGATCTATAGGCAAGTATGCACAACCTGCTTTTAAAATGGCAATAATCCCTACAATCATCTCTAAAGAACGTACTGCACAAACCCCTACAATACCTTTCTCACCATTTGTTTTTGCAACAACTCGTTTTGCTAGTGCTGTTGCTGCTATATTCAGCTCTTGATAGGTCATTTTGGTTGTACCAAATACCAAAGCGATATGATGGGGAGTACGTTGACTTATCACTTCTATATAGTGATGGATACCGGTATACTGATGGGCTATTGGTTTTACCATAGCGCGTTGTTCAAAGAAAAACGTCTTTTCGTTTTCTGTAAGCATTGGTATCAATGAAATCGTTTGCTCTGGATTGGCTACTATTTCTTGAAGTAATAGTGCATACTGCTCCTGAAACCGTTCGATAGTAGTGCTATCAAAAAGTTCAATATCATACTCAAATGTAGCTGATAATTTTCCCTGATCTTCTGTTATCGCCAACGTTAAATCAAATTTTGCTACCCCTGAATCAAATTCAGCATGTTCCAGTATCACATCAGTACCAAAGGAAGGTACTGTAGACACCGTATTGTATAAAAACATGACTTGAAAACATGGATTCACTCCCAATGAGCGTTCTAGTTGTAGTTCCTTCACTACTACATCAAAAGGTATGTCTTTATTTGAAAAAGCCTCTAAAGTATGTTTCCGCACTTCTTGTACAAAAACAGCAAAGGAGGTTGAAACCTCTATCTGGTTTCGCAATACAATAGTATCAATAAAGAACCCTAAAATATTTTCTAGACTTTTTTGATTTCTATTAGAAATTGGAGTCCCTATACAAATATCATGTTGTCCTGTATACCGTGATAACAATAAGTAATATACCGATAGTAATAGTACAAATGGAGTTACACTGAGTTGCTGAGCACAATCCAAAATCTGCTTTGAAAAAGACACCGAAAACTCTTGTGTATGTTGTAATCCTTTAAATGCAGGTTGTACAGGGCGTTGATAATCTGTAGGTAAATTTAATACTGGAAGCGTTCCCGATAGTTTTTCTTTCCAATAGGCTAGTTGGGTTGCATTGATTTCTTGATTGCGCTGCCAATACGTATAATCCGAAAATTGAATTTCAGTACCCATTGTCATTTTTGGAGGTATTCCTTGACATATAGCGGTATAATACGTAGCCAATTGCGCTTTCAGCAATCCTACAGACCAATGATCGGTAATGATATGGTGCATTGTAATACATAGGATATGTTTCTTTTCATTACATTGTATTACTGTACATTTACATAAAGGTAATGTAGAGATATTAAACGGTGTACTCGCTTGTTGTTGTTGTAGTTCCGCTACCTTAATCTTCAAATCTGCTTCTGAAAGCTCACAATAATCAACACTATTCAGTGGTATTGTAGCCTGTTGATCTATTTTTAAAATAGGTTGCCCTTCTTTAACAGGATAATACGAACGTAATATTTCATTATATTCAAATAGTACTTGTAGACTTTCTTGTAATGCAGCTACTTGAAGTGCTCCATGAAATACCAATGATTCTGTATAATTATAAAACGGATTATTAGCATGTAATTGATGTAAGAACCACAATCGCTGTTGTGCATTAGACAATGGAATATCAACAGCTATAGGTGCTTTACCTATAGCTTTTTTGTTACCTTCCTTTTGTTTTTTATTTTTCCATCTCGCTAATAGCGAGATACCCTTATCATTTTTTTCCACAAAAAAATCTTTATATAATTAACTTTTGGATTATCTTAAGCCTAGGTATACCGCTATTTTATAGCCTTCGACACAAATGTAATCGTCTACTGGAAGATTGATGTCAAAAGCGCGTTCTATACACCAATATAAGGAGATCAAAATAAGTAACCCTGATATAAAAACCAAAAACTTAGGATATATTTTAGTAGTTCTTATAAGATATAATATTGGAAATATAGCGGCTATAATAACGACCTGTCCAATTTCTACTCCTATATTAAACCCTAATAATGATAATGTAAGATATTCCCCTTTAAAACCTAATTCAGCCAAAACACTTGAAAATCCAAAACCATGAAAAAGTCCAAATACAAATGCGATAAGCCAATCTTTACCTTTAAAAATCGGCTTTATGTTATGATAAGCCGCTAATCCTATAGATAATGCAATAACCGATTCTACAATTTGTGAAGGCAAATTGATAAGCTGTAATGAAGCTAAAGTTAATGTAATGGTATGTGCAATAGTAAAAAAAGTAATCACTTTTAAAATATACATAAATGCAGGTTTAAATTGCAATACAGGTTCCCATCCCCATATATCAAATTTTGAGTTTCCGGATGCGCTATCTGCCTGCACAAAAGCTTCTTTTTTTCTACGTACTACGGCTGGAAGTAATAGCGCTAATAAAAAAAGTATATGATCTAAACCTATCCAAATATGCCACACCCCCTGTTTAATCATAGCAATAAACCCTTTCCAAACAGATGTGTCCGTAAGAGCTAATGTTTTTGTCCAATTTCCATCAGAAAAATCCAATGCCACTATGGCTTCATTATTAATCAATCCTGATTTCCAATTGTATTCAATTCCTAATAAGTTTCGATGTGAAGGATCTTCTTCTATAAAAGTTTTAAAAGTAACTTCTAGAGTATCGGGTATAGCATTTATATGCTCTAAAAAAAAAGGGAATACAACAAATGCTCCAAAATCTGTTCGTAATATGCTTATCTCATCTGTAAATGTTATATTATGATTTCCATATTTCGAAGAAAATTTAGCCGTTTTGAGGAGATATGATGTAATCTTATGTTGATGTAAACGTACCTCTTCTACTGTTGGATATTTTGGTAATCTAAGCCCTAAAACATTATTCAATTCATTACTATTAATATCAAAATGTCCTTCTATACCAGCCGTCTCATATATCCTGAGGTATACTAAACTATTATCAGGATGATGTGCATAACTATACAATCTAGAGACAAATACAAAAAGTAGACTGCATAAAAGTAATGTCTTTTTCATAACATATAAATTTTGAATCAAAAAGTGAATTTATGAAATGGTATCAACTCATTTTCAATGTCTGAAAACTAGTCTAAATATTCATTTTATCTGTGATTTATGATGCTTTTTTATTTCTTAAAAAATGATTTTTAGAAACCTATTCTATTGCATAGAAGCACTTTAAATATCGTAATTATCTAACACCCCCCTAGTAATCAGATAATATTTTCGATCAATGCTATTAATTCTCCGCCTAAAAACACAAAATCAATTTGAATTCCTAGTATTGTTCTTCTATATTTACTTTCATTATCAATACGTTAAATGTATACGATTTCTGTTGACATAAGACTGATGAGGTAAAAAATATATTTATATATGGAAATAATCACTACACTACTTAATTTTATACAACAAAATATCATAAACGAGCCTATAGATGCCATTAGCATTGACGATGATCTTTTAGATAGCGGAATTGTAGATTCTATGGGAATGATGAGACTTGTTCGCTTTGTAGAAAATACATTTACTATAGAAGTACCTTTTGAAGATATGACCCATGAAAATTTTATGAGTGTTAAGAATATCAGCGACTATATTGCTACTAAAAACTAATTTTTCTTAAACGTTCTTCAGCTTATGGCAACTGCTAATCAGACATACCTTCCATTAACTCAAAGTCAATTCTTACTTTGGACAGGTCAACAATTCAACCCTAATACTCCGCTCTATAATGTTCCTTATGCCTTTGAGGTTTCAGGAGTGATTGATATCACTATTTTTAATCGTGCATTTCAAGAATTAATTTTTACTACGGATGCGTTAAGAACGATTTTTGAAACCTATGAGGGTACTCCACAACAACGCATATTACCTGCCTATACCTATGAATTACCCCTTATTGATTTTAGCACCTCAACAAAACAAGACATAGACCAATGGATTCAGGAACAAAGTGAATGCTTGTTTGATTTCTCCAAACCATTATTTAATACGGCGATATTAAAAATTGATACTAAGCGTTATATCTGGTTTTTAAATGTGCATCATCTCATTACAGATGCGCAATCATCTACCCTTCTATTCGAAAAAATGTCCGAATATTATAGTGCTTTAAAAAACAACACTCCTATTCCTAATGATGATCATCGTTTCTCGTATGCCAAGTATATTGACTATGAAATCAAACAACGTAATGATAGTGCACAAACTTTTATAAGTGACTATTGGAAATCCAAGGTGAAAGAGATCACTGAGACTCCTGTTTTATATGGGAATAAGAAAAAACAAAGTACTACATTATCCTCTAGGGTATCGATTTCACTAGGTAAAACACGCTCTGAACAGCTGAGAGAAATCGCAAAACATCCAGAGGTTCGATTATGGACAACACAGATGTCTTTATTTTCGATTTTTACGACACTCGTATTGATATTGGTATATCGCATAAGCGGACAAAAAAAAATAGCCATTGGTGCGCCCATACATAATAGAACCACTCCGGTTTTTAAAAAGACAGTAGGATTATTTGTAGAGCTATTTCCACTAATCGATGAATTATCTGAAGAGGATACATTCTACTCGGTACTACAACGTGTTAAAACCGAAGGGAATTCGTATTTAAAATATGCTACAACAGGAATGTCTTCTGCCGAAACAAGTCGAAGTTTTACGACAGTTTTAAATTATATTCATGCTACATTTCCTGATTTTGATGGACAACCGGCTACCTCTACTTGGATTCACCCTAATCATTGTGACCCTGCTCATCACCTACGTTGTCATGTATATGATATGGACGCTACAGGAGTTTTTGATATTGTTTTTGATTTAAATCAAGATATTTTTCCAAATACTATACGTCAATATGTACCTCAACACTTTTTAATGGTATTGGATGCTTTTTTAACCGATATGTCTATGCCTATTGGTCAACCTAGTTTAGTAACGCCTGAAGAAATTACAGCGATAACAGTTCCCGCAGTATCCGAATCTAAAGCTAGTACTTTTACATCAATATTAGATGGCTTTGAAGCCGCTGTTCGTAATTATCCGAATAGCGTTGCTCTTCAATATAACAAAACAACACTTACGTATACACAATTAAATACAAAAGTAAATCAACTAGCGCATTATCTACATGAGCAAGATTTAGGAGTCTATCCTAGAATAGCGCTTTACTTATACCGAAGTCCTGAGTATATCATTAGTATACTTGCTATTATGAAAATTGGAGGTACGTTTATACCAATAGCTTCAAACCAGCCCATAGCACGTATTGGTTTTATGGTTAATAATTCTGATTGCGCTCTACTATTGACCGAAGGACACTTACAAAACAAACTCAAAGACATTTCGATACCAGTCATAGACCTTATAGGAATACCATCTATATGGAATACTCAACACGATGCATATAGTGCTAAACCATTTGACGCAACCGCATTGGCGTATCTATTATATACTTCGGGATCTACAGGAAACCCTAAAGGAGTTTTAATTTCGAACAAAGCATTGTCTAATTATATTTTATGGGCTCAAACGCATTATAATATCGATCATACTGCTATATTTCCGCTATGTACTTCAATCAGTTTTGATTTAACGATCACCGCTACATTCTTACCTCTCATCAGTGGAGGAACATTGATTGTATACCGAGAGCCTAGCTTTGGGCCAGACATCTCCATATTACAAGTATTGGGTGAAGGTCGAGTAAATACAATTAAACTTACCCCTTCACACTTGACTTTATTTCAGGATCGAAACACGATCCCTTCTGCTATTCGCACTATGATTATAGGAGGTGAAGATTTCAAAACTCACCTTGCAAAATCAATTCAGTTAGCATTTGGAAATGAGGTAACGATCTATAATGAATATGGCCCTACAGAAACTACAGTAGGCTGTATTGTAAGCACGTACAACAGTAGTAAGCATCAACAGGCATCGGTTCCAATTGGTCGTCCTATTACAGGTATGTACGCCTATGTTTTGGATGATTTTTTGAACATCGTTCCTCAAGGTGTTATTGGAGCGTTATATCTAAGTGGTGATGGACTTGCCAATGGGTATGCTAAATTACCTGAACTTACTAACCATAAATTTATAGCCAATCCTTTTGTACCCGGAACAAAAATGTATCAAACCGGAGATTTGGTTCGTCTTAATACAGATGGAGATTTTGAATACTTCGGTAGAATTGATGAACAAGTAAAACTACGAGGATATCGCATCGAATTATCGGATATTGAATCTAACATTATTGAGTATCCTGAAGTTGACAATTGTGCAGTTGTATTAATTAAGGATCAAGAATTTATTCCAGAAACTGAAGTTATCAATTGTACTAAATGCGGACTTCCTTCTAATTATCCTAATGTTGATTTTGATGCCCTAGGTGTATGTCACTTATGTAATGCTTTTAAAGGGTATAAGCACAAAGCGGAACGTTATTTTAAGACTGAATCTGAATTAAAACGTATCCTTACAACACCTAGAGATCATCCCGGAACTTATGATTGCTTATCCTTACTGAGTGGTGGTAAAGATAGTACCTATATCTTGGCACGACTAGTAGGTATGGGATTAAAAGTACTTGCTTTCACTCTAGATAATGGGTACATTTCTGAACAGGCTAAAGCAAACATCAATCGTGTTGTAAAAACGTTAAGAGTAGATCATATATATGGCAGTACAGCACACATGAATGCTATTTTTGTAGACAGTTTACAACGGCATAAAAATGTATGTGATGGATGCTTTAAAACTATATATACGTTAAGTACTAAAGTTGCTTTCGAAAAACAGATTCCTTTTATTGTTACAGGGCTTTCTAGAGGCCAATTTTTTGAAACGCGATTAACCGAAGAATTATTCCGGGATGAAGATCTTGATATTACCAAAATCGATGATACTATTTTAGCAGCACGAAAATTATACCATAAAGAATCTGATGCTGTTAAAGAGCTACTTGATGTATCTTTATTTGAAGATAATACTGTTTTTGAGACGGTTCAATTTATAGACTTCTATCGCTATTGTGATGTAAGCTTAGAAGACATGCTACATTTTCTAGAAAAGCAAGTAAACTGGGTACGTCCTACAGATACTGGAAGATCTACCAATTGCCTTATTAACCAAGTAGGCATCTATGTTCATAAAAAGCAAAACGGGTATAGCAATTATTCGTTCCCATATAGCTGGGATGTACGATTAGGACATAAAACACGACAAGAAAGTTTAGATGAAATTAATGAAATCATTAACGAGACTGAAGTAAAACGTATCATGAATGAAATAGGATATCTAGATACCGACTATTCATGGAAAACACAAGAACAATTAGTTGGATATTATACAGGAAAATCTCCTATCCCCACAAAGGACTTGAAAGTTTTCATGGCTAAAAAAGTACCTCCATATATGATGCCTTCTATTTTTAAATATATTGACGAAATACCATTAACAGCTAATGGGAAGGTCGATAAAAAGACTTTACAGAGTTTAAACGCTGTTCAACTAAATATGGATACTATTTTCACAGCACCTAGAAATGAAATAGAATCTCTTGTTGCTGATATTTGGAAAGAAGTTCTATTGATAAAAAAAGTTGGGGTGTTTGATGATTTCATTGCCCTAGGCGGGCACTCTTTGGCCGCTATTCGTGTTACTTCTCGTATCAATGAAGCCTTAGAAATGGACATCCCATTAAATAAAATTTTTGACCTCCCTACTATTTCACAATATGCTGAACATATCGAACAAATCATGATGGAACTTTTATAAACCCCTAAACTTAAATATGCATACACACAAAAAACCGGTATTATGAAATATACAATACTCTTAGCCCTCCTTATCAGTTTTAATATCCTAAACGCTCATGAACTCAATGGCATTATCACTTCTGAAGAGAATATCCCCATTGTAGGAGTTGGGGTCTTTAATAAAACAACTGGCGCGCATACGTATTCTAATATTGCTGGTTATTTTGAATTGGATGATATTTCTGTAAATGACACTATTTCTTTTTATAAACTAGAGTATAGCTTACGAGAAATAGTCATCACAACCAATCAATTAGATACCACTATAGATATAGTACTTACAAAATCGAGTGCTTCTTTAGATCAAGTAGTTTTGGTTTCTAAAGTCAATGTATTAAGCAGTTTTGCTAGTGTAGACATCAAAACGGCTCCTGTAAAATCTACACAAGAAATTTTACGTAAAGTACCCGGATTAATCATTGGTCAACACGCCGGAGGTGGTAAAGCTGAACAACTATTTTTACGTGGATTTGATATAGATCATGGAACTGATATTGCGATTTCAGTAGACGGGCTTCCTGTAAATATGGTATCTCACGCCCATGGACAAGGGTATGCCGATATGCATTTTGTAATTCCTGAGACGATTGAAAATATCGACTTTGGAAAAGGACCTTATTACGCCCATAAAGGAAACTTCAATACTGCTGGATATGTGAATTTAAGTACGAAAAAAAACATCGACCAAAATCTAATCACACTAGAAGCGGGTCAGTTTAATACACTTAGGCTTGTGAATTTATTTAATGCTATAGATACTGAATTTAGTAATGCTTATGTAGCTTCTGAATTGGTATTGATGGATGGTGTATTTGATGCTCCTCAAAATTTTAATCGAGTGAATGTTTTAGGGAGGTATAATTTTAACAATTATGATGATGAAGAACTCACGATTTCGCTATCTCATTTTCAAAGCCAATGGAATGCCTCTGGGCAAATCCCTCAACGTGCAATAGATACTGGTATAATTGGTAGATTTGGAGCTATTGATAATACTGAAGGCGGAAACACTAGTCGATCTAATCTATGGCTGAATCATATCAAACAGTTTGATGAGCATCAACAGTTACGATCTAAAGTATTTTTATCAAACTATGATTTTGAATTGTATTCGAACTTTACCTTCTTTTTGGAGGATCCTATTAACGGAGATCAAATCCGACAAAAGGAAAATCGTACTATAATTGGTGCAGAAACTGTTTATGAACGTTCATTTCATCTAAAAAATCATGATTCCCAATTTCAATATGAGATGGGTATAGGATTCCGTTATGATGATAGTAATGATAATGAATTATCACATACACGGAACAGGCGGGAAACTTTAAATCGTATCGCTTTCGGCGATATTGATGAATTTAATGGATATGGATTTGTTAATGCTACTTATAAAAAAAATAAATTCTCTTTTAATCCAGGCATACGTATTGATTATTTTAAATTTGAATACACTAATTTTTTAGCTACTAACTTTGAAAACCGTAGTACCGATGCTGTTATTTTTAGTCCTAATTTTAATATCATTTATGCCGCATCTCCAAAACTACAGATATTTACTAAAACTGGGATTGGTTTTCATTCTAATGATAGCAGAGTAGTTACGGCAGCGACTGAAGAAAAAACCTTGCCGTCTGCTTTTGGTATTGACTTTGGAGCGATTTTAAAACCTATAAATCGTTTAGTGATTAATGCTGCTTTGTGGAGTTTATCGTCTGAACAAGAGTTTGTTTATGTTGGTGATGCGGGTATTGTAGAACCTAGTGGAAAGACACAACGCTATGGAGTAGATTTTGGAATACGATACCAATTCACTGATTGGTTATATGCCAATGGAGACGTGAATTATACGTATGCAAGAAGTACGGATGCTCCCAATGGGCAAGATTATATTCCGTTGGCACCAGATTTAACTTCTTCTGGAGGGGTTACGATTACCGATTTAGGTAAATTTTCGGGAGGAATAAGTTATCGTTATATTAAAAATCGTCCTGCCAATGAAGATAATTCTATTATTGCCCAAGGATATTTTGTTAACGATCTTAATTTGAACTATACGTTTGCGTCACATTGGACATTTGGAATCATTATAGAAAATCTATTCGATATAGAATGGAATGAAACACAATTTGCTACAACAACTAGATTAGTGAATGAACCTCAGCCTATAGAAGAAATTACATTTACACCAGGGACACCGTTCTTTGTACGTGCAAAATTAACGGTAACTTTTTAATCTACATTGTGAAGTCTACACCATTTCTTACATGAAATTAAATTCTCTGAAGCTTACCTCGAAATGGAAAAAAGTTATTCGCTGGATGCCTCGTGGGCTTGCCTTGCCCTGAGACAGTTGACATCATCATGCTCATAAAATTGATATGTGTAACGATTACACCATCCAAAAATCTTCATATTCTTTTTGAAAGGTAAGGGTTTCCATAGTTTCCATGCGGTCAATAAACAATACTCCATTTAAGTGATCCAACTCGTGTTGCACTATAATGGCAGGAAATCCTTTTAATTCAATAGAATAAGAGTTCCCAAATCGATCTAAAGCAGTCAGTTTAATATGAGAATGACGCTGTAAGCGACCTCGTATATTGGGTATTGATAAACACCCTTCCCAGCTTGCTATTGTAGTAGTATTCAATACTTCTATTCTAGGGTTTATAGCAATTTGTAGTGGAAAAAGTTTGGTATTTGGGTATCGCGTATTTTCATGTACTTCTAACATAAAAACGCGCTGTAACATCCCTACTTGAGGAGCTGCAATCCCAACACCCTTGTGTAAACGCATCGTATGTATCATACGATCTAATTGCTGCTGAAATGGGAGTTCATCAATCGTTTCTACCAAAACAGGTTCAGCAACTTTTCGTAATACGGGGTTTCCCATTTTAATAACATCCAAAGGCTTATTTGTCATTACGTCACTTATAGCTATTCTGCCTTTACGATCAATCTAAACCCTTCTCCATGAATATTCAATATTTCCACATTTTCATCTTTCTTTAGATATTTTCGAAGTTTCGCAATATATACATCCATGCTTCTAGAAGTAAAATAATTATCATCACGCCAAATCTTGGTTAATGCTAATTCTCTAGGCATTAAATCATTAAGATGTAATGATAACAATCGCAATAATTCATTTTCTTTTGGAGATAACTTTAAAGGCTCTTCTTCTTTATATGTTAAAAAACGAAGTTTTGAATTGAATGAGAAATCACCTATGGTAAATTCAAACTGTTTACTGTCTACCACAGATTCTTTACTTTTACGCTGAATAATTGCCTGTATTTTCATAAGCAATACTTCACTATCAAAAGGCTTATTAAGATAATCATCGGCTCCTACCTTATACCCTTTTAACACATCCTCTTTCATCGCTTTGGCTGTTAAAAAAATAATAGGGATTTCTTCATTCTTCTCTCGAATCTCTCTAGCTAATGTAAATCCGTCTTTATACGGCATCATGACATCGAGAATACACATATCAAAATCATCTTTTTTGAATTTCTCAAAACCCTCCATTCCATTTTTAGCATGAACAACATCATAGTCGTTCATAATCAAATAATCTTTTAATACTGTTCCAAAATTAGGATCATCCTCAACTAATAAAATCCTTTTGTTTTCTGTTTCCATTGTTTATGATATTAACGGTAATTTTATAATAAATGTAGCCCCTTTACTACGTTCACTTTCTACCCAGATACTCCCCTGATGATTATCTACTATTCGTTTTACATAAGTAAGTCCCAAACCATGTCCTTTTACATTATGGACATCTCCTGTGTGTTCTCGAAAAAACTTTTCAAATATTCTCTTCTGTGCTATTTTACTCATGCCTATCCCTTGATCTCTTATTTTTAAGAGGATAGTACTTTTGCTATTTTCTGAATAAATATCAATTTTTGGAGGCCCTTCAGAATACTTAACTGCATTATCTAAAATATTAACAATAACATTAGTCATGTGAGAATCATTGGCTAAAATAGTAGATTTCAATGCTCCTAAATGCTTTTTCACATACCCTGATCGATCTTCTACAATTAAAGAAATATGAGTAACCGCATCTTCAATAATGTCATGCAACACTACCGGCTCTTTTTCTATATTTAACTCGTTACTCTCCAATTTAGAGACTCTCAACACATTTTCTACCTGTGAATGCATTCTTTTATTTTCTTCCCTAATCATCTCTAAATAGGTATTAATCTTATCTTGTTTACCCGCCATTTTGGGATTTTTAATAGCGTCAAGAGCTAGATGAATTGTTGCAATAGGAGTCTTCAGTTCATGTGCCATATTATTAATAAAATCAGTTTTGATTTGTGAAATCTGCCGCTGCTGTATCAATTGTGATAATGCACTTGAATATGCGATTACAATAATTAACGTGAATAATATGGATAGTATTGCCATTCCTTTAATTGAAGACAATATATATTTCTTTTTTCCTGTAAAATTAATATACAACTGGAAACGACTTAACCCTTCTCCATTCAAAAAAAGTGGAACTGCATACGTTGTAGGATATTTCAAACTAAAATCTTCTGAACGTATTTTAGTCGCTAATGAATTACTATAAATAGCGAATTCAAAATCTACATTAATAGCCCTTTCTTTCAATTCTTTTTTTAACAAATCTCTTATTTCTTCTTTATCTACTCTTCTATGAATAGGGATAAAACTGGTGATTTCACTGATTACTGTTTCATAATCTCTTCGTTGCAGATCTGTAAGTCCTTTAATCCGTTCTAATTTGGACTTTGCCTTTTGCTTTGAAAACTGGTTATTCTTATTTTTGTTCCCTATCTCAACCTTACGGTCTAAAATATTTTTAAGCTTTATGGTATCTATATTAAAGTTTACATACGAAGAAAATAATTTATAATCATCTTCCAAAAGCCCATCATGATAGGCATAAGCAAACGATCCCCGCGTAGTATAATCTACACTAAGGTTCAATAATTCTCGTATGGTCTTATTATCTGGCTCATCTATACTATCAAGTATCTCTTGTAATGGAAAAAACATTTCTTCAAACTCACGATATTGAACCTCATTCGATACCGAAATGAGAATCTGTTTCGCATTTAACGAAAATTGTTTTTCATTATTCTCCACAATGGTGTGAATCCAATACCCTTGCACGAAAATAATCCCGATTAAAGATAGACTCATCAATATGATTAATAATACGAATAACTTTTTATTCATACTTCAAAAATAACACTTTAACTTTTAGCTTTTCATGGTTTAACCTAACGTTAACAGAGTATAAAAAATAATACTATTATTAATCTATACGTATCACCCTAATATTCAAAAATCATACTTGTACAACTACCTATCTTTTATTTCATTATGAATATCAAGCACCTGTTTTTCAGTAATACTAAGCGAGATATTATCAATTACAAAATCTGCCAAAGGGATTTTTTTTTCATCACTCCATTGATTTTTAATACGGTCATACACTTTTTCGCGAGTAGTTTGGTCTCGTTCTAACACTCTTGCAATACGCATTTCAATTGGCGCACATACTAAAATGGTATACTCACAGTGTAGGTTTCCTTCGTTTTCAAAAAGTATTGCAGTTTCTTTGACTACATAACTGCTCTTTTGCTCATCTTTCCATTGCTCAAAATGGTTAGCTACTGCTGGATGCACAATAGCATTAAGTTGTTGTAATACCTTTGCATCATTAAATACGTGATCTGCAATGAAAGAGCGATTCAATAGTCCATCTTTATATGCTTCTGTTCCCAGAAGATCTATAATACGCTGCTTTACGTTAGGGTCACGCAGCATAATAAATTTAGCTTCGGTATCTGTATCGTATACAGAAACACCTAACTGTTTAAAAAACGTAGCTATCGTTGATTTACCACTGCCTATACCTCCTGTAAGTCCTACTACTTTCATTTATTTTACTTGCTTTTTAAAAATCTACTACTAAAATAATGAACTATACCGAGGCAAAGCCTCGGGGAATCCTATAGATTAAACTCCACAATGTGGATTAAAAATAATCTTTTAACACGCTTTATAAACTAGTACTAAATGATCTTGATCGCTTAGATTTTCTACCTTATGCTCACAAAAAAGAATTCAAAAATAATTATAATCGTATTAAAATCCATTTCAGATTATTTCAATACAACATATTGCACCTGTCGTTCTTGCACTCTAATATCATGAGCAACTGAGGGTGATTGCGTTAATTTCAGCGTTAAAAAAGAACGTTCATCAGTTCTTGAATTATAATCGGCTACTATCGTAAAGTCTTTAAGACTGATTGTATTATACTCATGTAATCCTACCTTATATACGACAGTTACTTTTTTAGGAAATATTTTAACATTTTTTCCTTTAGGCACATTACGTAGCTGTATCGGGATCTCTAAACGGCCTTCTGTAAATTTACTCACTGTAATCGAAGCTGTAACCTGTGCCGGAGTATACTCTAGCATTGTTAACTTTTCAGTATTTAAAGCTAATGTCGTCGTATAATTTGTATTCAAATCATTTAATATTAAATCATTTGTTTTGATTTTATGTATCGTATCGACTATACCTTTAGGACCACTTATTGTTATAGAATCTGGTTGAATATGCATCCCATCCCCACTACCGTATCCATCGGCATAATGAATATCTGCTGTAACAACTACAGGCACTTTTTTCAATAAACTTTCATCTAGCACTACTTTAATGGTATCACTTTGAACAGAAATAATTTGTCCTTCAAGAGCTAACTGATGTTTAATAAACTCTTTTTGCTTTTCAAAAAGAAAATAATATTGATGCTCCTCATACGGAATCGCATCAGACATATTAAATGTCAATAATGGTGTATCCCATGCATATTTAAATAGTCTAAAACCATTACCTTGTAATAACAGCTTTACTGTAGTATCACTATTTGCATTCAATACCATCCCTTTGGGCAATTCTTGATATGCAATATTTACTTCGATTTCTCTCGTATAATTTTTAGAAAACTGAATCAATATCCATAATAATGAGGTACATCCTAAAAAAAACAGAAATACCCTTACATTGCTTGGTTTTAAAGAAAACCTATGGATTGTTTTATTAAAGATACTCATTGATTTAGAAAAATAATGTATTAAAAGTTTCCTCTGGCTCCTTTTTAAGAATATGAATATAATAATAAGATGTTAAGAAGCCCCTACCATACCCATAAAACTGGATAAATACAGCCAAAACAGATCGCAGTCCTATGGTAACATCTTTATAGTGTATACTTGCTCCAAAAAATATAAGCATAAAATAACTCCCTATAAGCGCCATACCGTGCCAATATCCGAATAGCATACCCAGTATCGCGAATATTACGGAAATCATAAATACCAACGGAAACCAATAGGTTAGTTTAGCCGTTTGGGGATGCCATTTATTTAAGATTGGTCGTACTAATCCAAACTTATTGACTTGAATATAGAACTTACGCCAAGAAATTCTCCTTTTATGAAAAACGATCGCATCTGGAATAAAAGCAGTTTCATACCCTAGCCCCCATAATCTAATCGTAAGATCAGGATCTTCTCCTGGGTGAATCCTTCCAAACCCCTTAGAGGCTTCAAAGGCTTCTTTAGACAATCCCATATTAAAACTGCGAGGTTGAAACTTACCTATTGTTTTTGCTCTACCACGAATTCCACCTGTGGTAAGGTATGAAGTCATACTATAGCTTATTGCTTTTTGAAGTTTTGAAAAGTCTTGATGTGCTCCATCTGGACCTCCAAAACAATGTACATAGTGTGTTTTTAAAAACTGATTTACTTCAGTAAGGTAATTTCCTGGCAATATTACATCACTATCTAGGATGATATAATAATTTCCGAGGGCTCGTTTCATACCATAATTACGAGAATCCCCGGGGCCTGTATTCGGTTTTTGATAATAACTAATTGTTGCGATATCTGCATACTCCTCAACGATATCTACTGCGGTTTCCGTAGAACCATCTTCTACAATTACGATCTCATAAGGATCTCCATATTGCATCGCTACCATACTCTCCAACAACTCTTTAATTTCTTGAGGGCGGTTATACACAGGGATAATAAACGAAAAAAATAATTCCATAGTACAAATGTACGTAATGAGTGAGAGTTGATAATAGGTCATTGATGATTTTTTAATGACGCTATCTACTCATTACCCCTACTGTACCCTACTTATTTTTTATTCTGTACTTATATCCTCTACTGAAATAGCGATACATTAAATATTTAGTATACTGAAAAGTTCAATAAACAGCTATAATAATCTAAGACCACACTTTTCAAACTATATGCTAATTCCTATATAAATGTATAAACAAAAAGTACACAAAAGAAAACAAGTAGGATACAAAAAGAGGCTGTCTGAAAAAGCACTTTGGATTGTCAAACTAAGCTTGTCGAAATTCTTAGACATCTATTTTTTAAATAGTCTTCGACAAGCTCAGACTGACAAAACGGATTATTTTGACCTTTTTAGACAACCAGATTTAAGCTCTTCTATAATCTGTATAAATGATTTATAACTAGACAGTGTTTTAAAATTCAATAGTATTATACCAAATTAATCTTTAGAATTTTCCATTCAAAAAAGAGACTGTCTGAAAAGTAATTTTCGATAAAATTTCATTGAATTATTATCAACAACTAGTCAAAAAACATACAATTATTTTATAAAAAAGTTTATTTTTAAGCTGTTTTTTAAAAGATTCACAATAAAAAAAGAGGGTGCTTGACTTTTCAGACACCCTCTTTAATTCATTAATTAAATCCTTTTATAATCTGTATTTTAGTACATGACAAAAATTAGTAGCTATATTTTAGATTTTTGATAATCAACGTTTTAGAGATACTTGCTCTGTTAGACCTACTAGGTTTTGAAAACCTAGTAGGTCTGAATTATAAAGTGATGATGTAACTTTACATAGAGAATAACTATTTTTTGTCATGTACTCAGAATCTGTATTGATTATTTTAGGACTAGACACTATTTTAAAATTAAAAAATCAATATTTACAACTTTATTTTACTTATTCTTGGTGCCCCATAATCGGAAACATACAAAGTATTATTTGCTTCATCACCCGCTATTCCGTTAGGCTTATTAAATGATGCCTCTAGAAACGCTCCATCTTTCTGTGATTCAGCTCCTGAACCTGCAATAATTTCTACCACTCCTTCTAGTGTGATTTTTGCAATTTTATGTTCCTTAAATAAGGTAACATATAACGCTCCATTCATTTCAATCATACGTCCTATAGATTGTCCTGCATCCGCAAGTTCACTAACCGTACCATCTAATGTTACTTTATAAATTTTTCCATCCACAAAATTACCCATATAAAGCGTAGCAGATTCCTGATGATACGCAATTCCGGAAGTACCTTGCAATCTAGGATCATTGGCAATAGCTGTTATTGTTCCATCTGTTTCTATTTTTCGGAGAGTAGTAGTGTTAAATATCGAAACATAAATGACACCTTTTTCGTCTATTGTTAATCCTCCAAACGGAAAACCAGAAGAAGTCACAAACAATGATTTCACCCCTTCTGGAGTAAACTTGCTAATATCATTACCATTAGCTACATAAATATTATCACTTTGGTCTGTAATGATTCCCGCAGGAACATTTAGTTCTGATCCAAACACTGTTTTTACTCCTTCTGGTGTAATTTTAAACACTTCTTGTCCTGTAAACGTCCCATCTATATTTTGTCCAAAATTTGAAACGTAAATATTTCCTTTAGTATCAAGGGTAAGTGCATCCAATCCTATAGAAGGAGTAGAAAAAGTAAGCGGGATCGTTTGAACATCTGTACTTACTACAGGTGGCTCAGGTGGTTTAGGTGGTTCTGGAGTAGAACTGTCATCACTACTACACGAACTAATGAATACTGTGACTACTAAGGATATTGTGACTATTAAGCGTGATTTAAGATATTCCATACTATTTTTTTTATATTGCATCAATTATTTGATGTGTTATAAAGTTACACTTACTACGGTATTAACTTCTCTAATTATTCACTCAGAAGTCTCTAAATTAGAAATTGAGACCTCTTTGGACTTGAGGTATTCAGAAGGGGTCATCTGGGTATGCTTTTTAAAAATTCGATGAAATGATGACTTACTATTGAAACCGGCACCAAGCGCTATTCCTAATAATGTAAGATGATAGTATTCCTTCGAATCTACTCTTTTTTTAAACTCAGCAATACGATAATTATTAATAAAGGTGTGAAAATTAATGTGTTGTTCTTGATTAAGAAGTTTAGAAATAAAATGTGGTGTAACCTCCAACATAGCTGCTAGATGATGTATTTTTAAGTCTGAGTCTAGATAGGGTTTTTCTTTTTGCATCAATAACTCTAGTACTACTATAGATACTCCTTGTTGCTGTACTGGTTTCTCTTCGTTCTGTTTCAATTTTTCTAAATTGAATGTGAAAAAAAATTTATCAGGTTGACGAATCATTATGAAAACAATATAATGGATTACAAATGTACTGATGAGATCAACGACTACTTCTGTTCTCAAAAAAAGGATATCTGTGTAATAACATATCGTAATTGTAACCGCAGCTGTAAGTAAGAAAAATAAAAAAGCATTCGTGAATTTACGAAGCCTATCTAGAAAATTGATTAGCGTATTAGATGAATATTTTTCAACCTTTCTAATTGATTTTCTTAAGAATAGTAATGCGACAAGGATATATACTATCGTATGCAACTTTGTAATAATATAGAACGTAAAATTCTTCAAACTTATCAAATGTCCCCCAAACCAGATAGCTTCAATAGCTCCAATTTTTTCAACAGATGGTAACGTATAAAAAGGAAATACCATATATACCAAAAACACCATCGGTAAGAGATGTAGTACATCATACCACTTAAAAACACGTTTAGGATATATGATATACATCGAAAAAAAATAAAATAGAGGACCTATTAATCGTTCTAAAGGATAGGACACTAAAGCATAATGTGGTATTATTTTATAAAATCCACTAAACATCAAAAAATTAGTCGAAACAGTAGTAGCATATATAAACATGACTAGTGCTAATAGTCTATTCACTCTTTTATTTCCTTTTTGATGAGAAAATAAAATATAAGATAATAATATCCCTTGGAGGACTCCAATTCCTAAAAAAGGAACAATCAGTGTATGAAATGCTGTCATTTTAAACTATAATCCAGATGCGTTTATATAAAAACAGTGAGCCTATTTAAAAATTTAGAACTTGTCAAAATAACCCTTTCTACAATTTCATGCTTCACAACATATATAGGACGAATACAAAACCTTATATACGTATATGAGATTATAGAAATATTGAAGTCTATTACATTACGGATTACCGTATTCCAAAATTATATCTCCAGCGAGATACAATTTTTAGCACTCCTAAAAAGGTAGTATCACATTATGCATTGAATAATGAATAAATGACATGTGTCCAATATGGGTAAGAATATTTATATCGGGTTTCAATTCTTGTAACCAATATAAATCTATCACATCAAAGACATTTTTTGTTATTTAAAAGATCGGAAATATCTTTTTCTATACAACAATCGTTTTTTAGTTTTAAGCTTATGCTCTAAGTACATGACAAAAAATAGTTGTTCTCGATTGAAAGTTTCATCATCACTTTGTGATCTAGACCTACTAGGTTTTCAAAACCTAGCAGGTCTAACAGAGCACCTAACTATAAAACAATGGTTTTCAAAAACTTAAAATATAGAGACTGTTTTTTGTCATGTACTTAGGCTTATGCTTTAAAATAGTTTAAGACATATACGCTATTCATTTACTATTGGGTACACTTTCTCAACCACCTTAGTATTCTTTCATTTTCCATTTTCCGTCTGTAGTTTTTGATACTTCAAACACTTCTCTAGACGAAGTATATGGTCCTGGATTTTGTTGTATGATTTCAACTACAATACAGCGAACGCTAACGAAAGCTACCATGGACCTTTCAAGGTTACAGTAAAAAAGCATACTCATTATCACATAAAAAAGCCGTTTGAACATAAAGTTCAAACGGCTTTTTTGGCATTGCAAATTGCAATATGCTATTTCTTAATCTATCGATACAAGCTAGTTTACTTATACTGTATATTAAGATTACTCAGTTACAAATTTTTCCATTACTTGTTGGCTTACTCCCATATTCGAGAATCCTCCATCATGATATAAATTTTGTAACGTCACTTTTTTAGTTAAATCTGAAAATAAAGTAATGGTATAATCTGCACATTCTAATGCGGTTGCATTTCCTAATGGTGACATTTTATCTGCATACTCAATAAATCCATCAAAACCTTTGACTCCTTTTCCTGCTGTTGTAGGTGTTGGAGATTGAGAAATTGTGTTTACTCTTACTTTTTTGTCTTTTCCGAAGAAATATCCAAAACTACGCGCTACAGATTCTAAATAGGCTTTATTATCTGCCATATCATTATAATCTGGAAAAACACGCTGTGCTGCCATATAGGTTAACCCTACAATACTTCCCCAGGCACTCATTGCATCTTTTTTATACAAGGTTTGCATGGTTTTATGAAATGAAATCGCAGAGATATCTAACCCTTTTTGCGTCCAATCATAATTTTGATCTGTATAATGACGTCCTTTTCTTACATTAACCGACATTCCGATAGAATGTAAAACGAAATCTATTTTACCGCCTAATATCTCTACTGCCTTTTCTACAAGATTTTCTAAATCTTTTTCAGAAGTAGCATCTGCAGCGATTACCTGAGCATTCGTTTTTTCGGCAAGTTCGTTAATAGTTCCCATACGCAATGCTACAGGAGCATTTGTTAATACGAAACTTCCACCTTCTTCAAAAACACGCTCTGCGGTTTTCCATGCGATTGAATTCTCATCCAATGCGCCAAAAATGATTCCTCGTTTTCCTTTTAGTAAGTTGTGTGACATCTACATCTTAAATTTAATATGTTATAAACGGCTGTAAAGATACTAAAACAACAGTAACTCTAATACTTTAGTACATGACAAAAATTAGCAAGCATCTAAAAAATAGTAATTAATGAACTTTTTTTGAGTATATAGTCTTTTGTAATGTTTTAAGAATCAAGAGACAAGACTAAAAAACTAAAAAAAATAAACAACTCTTCTTTTATCATGCACTTAGCTCTAATACCAATAATTATTTAAAATCGATAATGACGATTATTGCTTGAAACTACGTATCTATTGCAAATTTCACCGCTAGTGCGAGCGTCACGCTCGTATCGTCAAAGTTATGTCTCACCCTAAAATAGTTTATACATACTACTTTTACCACTCACTCTTATGCTCCTTGTTTTGAATATTAGCCCTATGATCTCACTGAAAAATCAGGAGTATTCAACTATGTTTTTTGCAATAGTGATGTGGCATGAAGTACCGCCGAATCTGTAATATCTTTACCACCAATCATCTCGGCAATCTCTTGTATACGCTCTTCTGCTGTTAACACTTTTAACTGTGTGCGTGTTACCTCATCCATATCTTGTTTAAACACTTTATATTGTGTTTGTCCTGCAGCGGCAATTTGTGGTAGGTGTGTAATACTAAATACTTGAAGATTTTTCCCCATATCTTCCATCAAAGCTGCCATTTTTTGTGCTACTTCGCCGGATACTCCTGTATCTATTTCATCAAAGATTAATGTAGGCAATTTAGTATACTGCGACAATATCGCTTTGATCGCAATCATAATTCTAGACAACTCCCCACCAGAAGCTACTTTCTTTAATTCACCATGAGCAATACCTTTATTTGCTGAAAATAAAAACTCTAAAGTATCTTTTCCATTTGCAAAATAGGTCTCTTCGAGCACTAAAGAAGCCTTAAAAGTAGCATTAGGCATTCCCAAAGTTTGTAGAATCGTTTCTAGTGCAGGTATCAATTTAGGTAACGCTTTTTCTCTTTTTTCATGAATGCGAAGCGCCAATGTGTCTAATTGTTCTTGTGTGTTTGATATCGTGGTCTGTAATGTTTCTATATCACCAGTTAAGGCATCTGTTTGGGATACTTTTGTTTGTAATACTGTGGTAATCGTTATCAATTCTTCGACAGTGCCTACTGCGTGTTTCGTCTGCAAGTCGTTTAGCAATTGTAATCGTCCATTTACTTTGGCTAACGTCTCTGGATCTGCTTCTAAACGGTCTAAAGCGTCTTGTAATGCTCCGTGAATATCATCCAATTCAATCCCTACACTTTCTACCCGGTCTGAAAGCCCAGACAATACACCCGAAAATGAGGCGATTTTGGATAATGAATTTCGAACGGTATGCAATTGGTCAATCACACCAAACTCTTCTATAGTAACTGTGCCTATTGCACTGGATAATCGTTCTTGTATTTCTTCTATATTATGAAGCGTCTCGTATTGTTCTTCTAAGGTTGCTAGTTCGCCACTCACAAGGTTAGCGTCTTCTAACTCTTGTAATAAAAAGGAATTGTAAGCATATTCTTTAGAAAACTCTTCTTGATTATGCTGCAATTGTTGCAACTCTTTTTCTTGCTTTCGCAATTGTTGAACCCCTCTTTTATAAGACAAAATCTCTCGTTGTGCCTTTGATAATGCATCCAATACCGTAAACTGAAAATCGTTTTTTGTTACGGCTAATGTTTGATGCTGACTATGAATATCTATTAAGCGTACGCCTAAAGTTTTAAGGGATTGTAAGGTTACTGGCGTATCATTTACAAAGGCTCTTGATTTGCCTGAAGGTAGTATTTCTCTACGAATGATCGTTTCTTCTTCATAATCTAAACCTTCCTCTTCAAATAGCGATACGATGTTATAAGAAGCCACATCAAAAGCGCCTTCGATTACACATTTAACAGTGGTATCTTTAGCACTACTGCTATCCGCTCGGTTTCCTAACAATAACCCTAGTGCCCCCAAGAGTAGTGATTTCCCTGCTCCTGTTTCTCCTGTTATTGTACTTAAACCGGCATTAAAAGAAACATTTAAATGTTCTATTAATGCATAATTTTTAATGGTTAAATTTTTAAGCAAAAGAATCCTGTATTTTGGTTATTGATCTATTGAATACTGAGTTGATCTGCACGAATAGACTGCCTCATTTTAATGGAGTAAAGATACTATAGTTTTAAAAAAAATGCTGCTGGTTTTTGTTTATTATTTTAACGTGAACTCGATATAAGAAAATCACGTCTATTTGCGTGTTTTTGCGTTAACAAAAATGTATCGAACCCTTCGGCAGGCTCAGGATGACAGGGGTTTT
>CALFCI010000098.1 GCA_937951135.1 uncultured Aquimarina sp.
AGATACAACCATCCATAAATTACTCGCTGGAAAAGATCCAAATAAAGACCAATCCTACTTTTTGTGTCAATTGTCTCAAGAGCAGTTGGAAAAAACGTTGTTTCCGGTAGGAGAATTGTTAAAGCCAGAGGTGCGTGAGATTGCCAAAGCACAAGATTTAATTACTGCGGATAAAAAAGACTCTCAGGGGTTATGTTTTATAGGAAAGGTGAGACTTCCAGAATTTTTACAACAACAGCTGAAACCGAAACAAGGAAATATTATAGAAATTCCGGCAGCAGCAGAGCAATACCAGCAAACTGTGCCTGCGTCGATGGCTTTAGCATCTTTGGCAGCAAAGTATGTGTATCAACCTACCGATGGTAAAATAGTCGGACAGCATCAGGGTGCGCATTATTATACGAAAGGACAACGTAAAGGTCTTGCCGTTGGAGGAACTCCGGAACCTTTATTTGTAATCGATACTGATGTGACGACTAACACTATTTATACTGGGCAAGGGAAGAACCATCCGGGCTTATATCGCCGTGCCCTTTTTGTGACCAACGCAGAGTTGCATTGGGTACGAGAGGATTTAGCGATGACAGCAGGAATGACCTTAGAAGTTATGGCACGTATTCGGTACCGTCAGTCTTTAGAGAAGGCGACATTGCATCAAGTAGCGGAAGGAATGTATGTTGTTTTTGAAGCAGCACAAAGTGCGATTACAGAAGGGCAGTTTGTAGCTTGGTATCTTGATGATGAATTGGTGGGGTCGGGGGTGATTTCTTGATTTAGATACTGAGGTAGATAAGAGTAGATAAGGATAGAAAAGGATAGAAAAGGATAGAAAAGGATTTTTTTTGACCTAAGGTCAAAAAAAATCTAAAAATCTAAAAATCTAAAAATCTAAAAATCTAAAAATCTAAAAATCTAAAAATCTAAAAATCTAAAAATCTAAAACCAATGAACGCAATTACAACACTTTTTGGAATTCAATATCCCATTATTCAAGGGGGTATGGTATGGGCGAGTGGGTGGCGATTGGCAAGTGCTGTGAGTAATGCTGGTGGTTTAGGGGTATTGGGAGCCGGATCTATGTATCCAGAAGTATTGCGAACTCATATTCAAAAATGTAAAACTGCTACGGCCTATCCGTTTGGGGTTAATATTCCGATGTTATACCTAAACATAGATGAAATTATTGAAATTCTTATTGAAGAAGAGGTGAAGATTGTATTTACCTCGGCAGGAAATCCGAAAACCTATACATCGCATTTAAAATCGAAAGGGATTACAGTGGTGCATGTGGTGAGCAGTTTAAAGTTTGCGCTAAAAGCACAGGCAGCGGGTGTAGATGCTATTGTTGTTGAGGGGTTTGAAGCTGGAGGACATAATGGAAGAGATGAAACAACAACCTTGACTTTGGTTCCTTTAGTACGCGAAAATATTAGGATTCCAATACTTGCAGCAGGAGGTATTGCTACTGGAGCAGCGATGTATGCTGTTATGGCGTTAGGAGCAGATGGAGTGCAATTGGGTAGCCGTTTTGTAGCAAGTCACGAGGCTTCATCACATCAGGCGTTTAAAGAACGCGTTGTTGCTGCTCAAGAAGGGGATACTAAACTTACATTAAAGGAATTGACTCCGGTACGCTTGTTAAAAAATAAATTTTATGAAGCGGTAACTGCCTTGTATGCGAAAGGAGGTACAATCACTGAATTACAAACGCTATTGGGCCGTGGGCGTGCCAAAAAAGGAATGTTTGAAGGCGATATGGAAGCTGGAGAATTAGAGATAGGCCAGGTGTCGAGTTTGATTCATGAGATTAGTTCAGTATCCGAAATCATGAAGCATTTGATCACGGAATATAGGGCTACACAACAACGGATGCAACAGCTTGTTTTACCTCCTAGGAGTACTGATAATGTGTAGGTTGTTTTACGATTTTAGATTTTAGAAGTTAAGAATACAGGAGTTAGGGAGTTAAGAATTAAAAAATAAACGGATACCTGAAACCCAATACCTGATACCTAGATTTAGAGTTACGATTGTGTATAAAAAAATAACGAATTGGTATACCCTATACCAGAGAACCGTTATTTTAGAGACTCAATACTAAGAGATTAATTTAATGAATACCAACAGATGAATTCTAGAGCAGACGAATTAGCCGCTTTTGACCGATTATTAACTATAATGGATGAATTGCGAACGCAATGTCCTTGGGATAAAAAGCAAACCCTACAATCGCTTCGTCATCTTACGATTGAGGAAACGTATGAGTTGGGGGATGCTATACTGGATAATGACTTGGATGAGGTAAAAAAAGAATTGGGGGATCTTCTATTGCATATCGTGTTTTATGCTAAAATAGGAAGTGAAACGCGTGATTTTGATATGGCTGATGTAGCTAATGAAATTTGTGAAAAATTGATTCATCGCCATCCACATATTTATGGGGATGTAGCGGTAGCTGATGAGGCTGAGGTAAAACGAAATTGGGAACTGTTAAAACTTAAAGAGGGTAAAGATAGTGTGCTAGAAGGTGTTCCGAAATCATTACCTGCTTTGGTCAAAGCTAGTCGAATACAAGATAAGGTAGCTGGTGTTGGTTTTGATTGGGAAGAGCCCCAGCAAGTATTCGAAAAGGTGCAAGAAGAACTAGTAGAATTGCAAGAAGAAGTTCGAGTACAGGATCAAGAGCGTATAGAAGCAGAGTTTGGTGATGTACTGTTTTCTATGATTAATTATGCGCGATTTTTAAAGGTGAATCCTGAAGATGCTTTAGAACGTACTAATAAAAAGTTTATCAAACGATTTCAGTATTTAGAACAGCAAGCTAAAAAACAAAACAAGATGCTAAAGGATATGACGTTGGCAGAGATGGATGTGTTTTGGGAAGAGGCGAAACAGCTGTGATTTTTGTTGATGGTTATTCCTTCTTGAGGAGGGTTTAATTCATAGAATTACCCTGGGCAGAGCCTCGGGTGTATCCGCCAGATTCAAGACTTTTAGAACCAAAGGTGAAGATAAAATAGCGTCTTGTTTCTTGGCTCTTGTAGCGAAGCGGTCTTATCTCTGATACCCCGATGGCGCTGCCTCGGGGTAGTTCATTGTCTTTTTTAGATACTCTCAAATTATATTTTTATTCTTATAATGTTTTAACCTTTTTGAGTTTAGCTTTCCAAATCGCAAGAGATTCTTTGTGCTTTTCTATGTTTTTGTGCACATCTGCTACCATAGGGTTATCAGCTTTAGCATGTTTAAAAAATAGAAGGTTGTTTTCCAATTGATTGATTTCTCCTGAAACTTCATCTATTTTTTTGCGAACAAAGCTATACTCGTTCTGTATAGCAGTATTGTCTTCTTGATTACGGATTGCATTTAATTTGTTTTCATATTTGATCATCTCTGCGGTACTGCGATCTAGGTCGAGTTGATCAAATAATCCATCAATAACTTTGTAATATGCGGTTTCGATATTTCTTTTTCTAGCAGGAACTTTACCTAGTGCATTCCAGAGTGTTATATTGTCTTGAATCGTTTTTAAATCCGTCTCTTGATCTCCAGCTAAGGTTATCGTTTTTAAGGATTCGATATGTGCTTCTTTTTGAACTAAAGCTTCATCCTCTTTTTGAGAAGCCTGATTTTTTTCGGCATTAATTTTATCAAAGTAATGATTACAGGCAGCTTTAAACGTTTTCCAGATTCGATCGCTGTCTTTTCTTGGCACGTGTCCTATTTTTTTCCAGTCCGACTGGATTTTTTTCATAATAGGAGTTGTTGCAGCAAAATCATCACTGTCTTTATGTTCCTCAGCAGTTTTGATGAGTTCTAATTTTTGATTTAGGTTTTCAAATTGCTCTTTTTTCAATACTTTATAGAATACGTTTTTTGCACGATTAAAGTCTCGAACAGCATTTTTAAAAGTATTCCAAGTTTTTTCATTAGTTTGAATTGGGACTTTTCCAGCAGCAAAAAACTCTGCTCTTAAGGTTTCAATCTCTCGTATTTTTTGTTGCCATCCGCTATGGTTTTTAGCAGGTTGACTGCCTATTGTTATAATTTCAGCAATAATTTCATTTTTACGGATTAGATTATTCTCGTATATTTTGTCAATTTCTTTAAAGTATTCTTGACGATTATCATGAATTTGTTTGGTTAATTGACTAAATTTTTCCCAAATATCCTCTCGATATTCCTTGCCTACAGGACCTAAATCTTCTTTCCACATTTTATGCAATACTTGCAATTCTCTAAAAGCACGATTTACATCTTTTTCTTGTGCCAATTCGGTCGCTCGTTCTATAATTTTTAGCTTCTGTTCTAGATTGTGTTTAAAATCAAGATCTCTAAATTCTCGGTTGAGGTGTAAAAAGTCATAAAAATTTTCTGTGTGGTGATGGTAGGTATTCCATACCGTATTGTATTTGTCTTTTGGTATTGAACCTGCATTACGCCAGCGCTCTCTTATATCTTTGAAATGAGTATATGTAGTATTGATATTTTCATCAGCATTCAATAATCCTTTAAGCTCTTCAATAAGTGCTAGTCGTTTGGTTAAGTTGGCTTGTAGATCTTTAGTAAGATTGGAGTAATAGGTATTTCGTTTTTCTTTATATTCAAAATAAGCAGTATTAAATGCTTTTTTTGTAGGTGTAGAATAGAAAAAATCAATGATGTTACCACCTTGTGCTAAGAATTCTTCCTTTTTTTCTTCAATTTCTTCGTTGTACTTGGCGTTAAATGCAGTTTTAATTTCTTCTACATGGTCTTTTATTGCTTGTACTTTTTCTGTTTTAATGAGGTGCGCAAGTTCTGCTACTAATGCTTCTTTATCGATAGTGTGATAGTCTTTTTTTTCAATAGCTTGTGCAGATGCTACGCTATCATCTTCGCTATTCTCTGCGACTACATTATCCATTTGTGCTTGAATTTCAGAAGTGCTTTCTTCTATAGTCGAAGCCTTTTCAAGTTCTTGAATTGGCGTTATATCGGTCTTTGAATCTGTTATAGCGGTATTTTGTGACGGTGTGTCTACAGTAATATCGGTTTCTTGATTTACCTTATTCGTGTTGATTTGTGGGGTTCCATCTGCCTGAGGCAGGTTATCTTTTGTTGTCATTGTTCCTAGGTTTAAATCATCCTTATCTCCGAAGTTTTTATTGCTATAAAAGGGATCAGTTATAGGGGTGGATAATGCTTAGATACTCTATGTAGTTTTTAGCATAAACACTTTCTAAATATACTAACATCTATGTAAACCCCAAAAGAATTGCTTATTTTAAAATGAATACAAATTGTAAATGGCATATTATAATTTTTCATCATCAATATTTCTTGTTTTGAATATCGTATTTTATCTAAAAACAACAATAGCGTCCTAAGATAAGAAACAACCCCGATGGGATGGGACGCTTCGCTATAAGAGTCAATGCCGGATTCTATGGACAAGCTCATATTTTAAACCTATAGCTGTCTTATTATTACAAAACTATCATTAAAGATGAAACTGTACTTTAGTCCTACATATAGCGCCCTTTTCTGCCGAAACCGATTCATGAAGTAAATACTGTCCTTCTTTTTTAAAAAACTATGAGATTGTATCCCTTCGGCTTTTTTAGTGGGCATTAGTGACTTCATACATAGTATATGTGAAAAACGAGATTTTATGCATGTCCATTATGTAATCATCTTATTGTTAGATACTTATGTTTTTTTGGTGTGTATTGAGAGTCTAGAAGGATTAAAATCCAATCTATTTTGGAGAAATAATTATGTTAATATTTTCTTATAATAAAAGATTAACGGATTATTTTTCCTTAATTTTGATGGAACAATATTTTGAAAATAACACTTTATTAAATTTAATATCAGTGGTATTTCATATCTTTTATTAACCAAATCCAATGGGAACTATATGTTAAGTCCAGAAGAACTAAAAGAAAAAAAACTACTTAAAAACCAAAGACGTCGTGTGGAAAAGTGGTTGGATAAGAATCATAAATACGTGAATATCACAGCGCTAGAAAGGGAGATAGAAGCTCCTAAAGGTTTGATCCAGAAATATGTAAAGTATGACAAGCCTATGACAGATCGATGGATTGCTCCTTTGCATTCCGTAATGAAAAATTTCTTTAGATTTAAGTTATAGATTTACTTTAACGTAGATACTATGCTCAGAATTGATAATTCTGAGCTAAGAGTATACCTAGCGCATTTGTATTTAAATTTGAGATACTACTTAAATGATTAGGATGGTGTATTATTCCAAATTTCCCAAGCTTTTTCAGCTTGATGAATTAGCATTTGTAATCCATTACTAACCGTAGCACCTCGTGCTTTTCCTTTTTTCATAAAAGTAGTTTCCTCTGGATTGTAAATCAAATCATATAGGATATGCGTTTCATTAAGGTAATTGTATGAAATATCCGGAAATCGATCTGTATCAGGGAAGGTTCCTAATGGCGTGCAATTAATAATTAACGTTGCTTGTTTCATTAGCGTTTCAGAAAGATCGGCATAGCTTAGTCGATCGGCACTAGGTGTTCTAGAAACAAAAGTGTACTTGATTCCTAGGTTTTGTAATGCGTATGCAATGGCCTTAGATGCACCTCCTGTGCCTAATATTAGCGCATGGGTTACATTGGTAATGGGTAAGGCTTTTAGTGAAGTGGTAAATCCGTAATAATCACTATTATATCCAGTTAATGTGCCATCAGTATTGAATTTGATTACGTTTACAGCACCGATTTCTTTTGCGATGGGGTCTAGGTGATCTAATACTGGAATTACTTCTTGTTTATACGGAATCGTTACATTAAGCCCTTTGATTTTAGTGTTTTTTAAAATATCAGGCAACGCTTCAATAGTAGGGATATCAAAATTCTGGTAAGCCCCTTTTATTCCTTCATTAGTGAATTTTTTGGTAAAGTAATTTTGAGAAAAAGAATAGCTAATGTTTCTGCCTAATAATCCGTAGATACTCATAATGTCATTTTTTTTAGTCGCGTACTATACCATTCTAAACTTAATACAATTAAGATTCCTAAAACGATGAAAAGTACACAGGTGTATGTAGATGTTGCGTTGAGGTTCGGAATATACCGATCGTAATTGTCTAAGATGGGATTGTTGTTAAGATCTGTGATATACTGTCCCTGCGCATTTGTTTTATATATTTGATGTTTCCATGGCCATACTACTCCTAGTGAGCCTGTAATGAATCCTATAATGGCTGCAAATGTAGCGCTTTTGTATTTTTGTAGTAAATATCCTAAACAATGTGAGAGTGTAATTAATCCCGTGATCGACCCTAAAGAAAATGTGGTCAGTACTTTTAATAAGCGTATGCGTTCAGGGTCTTCTATAAATGAATATTCCCATCGAAATAGGTCTGAAAGGGTGTCGTATAATGCATTTACGGAGTCTACCAATAGCAATACGTAGTTGCCTAATAGTATTAAGATAAAAGAACCAGATAGCCCCGGTAAAGTCATTCCAGATACACCAATAATACCACAACAAAAAACAAACCAGAGGTTGTCATTCTCTTTTGCAGGGTCTAATAAACTGATGCCAACTCCTACGATAATCCCGCCAAGTACGATGCTGCTATTTTTTATATTCCAATCCTCAAAACCTTTAGCGATATATAAAATGGAACCGATAATCATTCCAAAAAACACAGACCATACATAGACTTCGTAATGTATAATGAAATAGTCTAAGAGTTTTGAGACACTAAAATAACTGATTAACATTCCTAAAAGTAGTAGTCCTAAAAATTTACCATTGATGTATGTCCAAAAGCTTTTGAGTCTAAAATGAAGGAGTAGTTTTAAAGCAGTACCATTAACTTTTCGAAGCGAATCAATGAATTCCTCATAGAACCCTGCAACAAATGCAACAACACCGCCCGATACTCCAGGAACTTTATTTGCTGCTCCCATGGCTAGTCCTTTCAATACCAGTAATATTTTATCGCGAAGTGTTCTGGTAGGTTGCTCCATGATTTATTTTTCTTTCTGTAATGCAAGTCGTTCTAATACAAGTATTACCATAAAACCAATAGCTGTACAGAGTAATACCCATACGATTCTAGGATCACCATCAAATTGCATAGGAAGTATGCTTTTTTCAATAAATGGAATTTGTAAACCTTCAGAGTTTGTGCGCCAAGAGAGGACTTCTTTCCATGGCCATAGTTTGTTTAAAGAGCCAATCATAAACCCTGTAAGGATTGCTAAGGTGGTGTTTTTGTGATGCGTAAACATCCAATTTAGGATTTTAGAAAATAGCTTTAAACCTATAATTGCTCCAATAGCTATAAACGCTAGTTTGTATATGGCTTCCCATAATACCGAAATATTTGCCGAGGTCAATCCTTCTCTCAGTTGATTTAGAATGTCAATAAAAGTTTGATATGCACCTAGTATTAATAAAATGAAAGCGCCAGAGACTCCGGGTAGGATCATAGCAATAATAGCAATACAGCCACAAAAGATAAGGTATAAGTTGCTGTCTGGAGAGGCAATAGGTTCAGCAATAGTTAAAAAGTATGAGACTACTGCTGCAATACTAATACCTAAATATACTTTTAGGTTCCAAGTCTCGATTTGTTTCCCGATGTATGCAATGCTGGCGAGCACTAAACCAAAGAAAAAAGCCCATAGTAATAAGGGTTCATTATGTAGTAACCATTTAATACCTTTGGCAAGGGATAGTATACTTATAGCAATACCTGTGAATAATGCTGCTAAAAAAGAAAGATTATAGGTGTTCCAAGCTGCAGCAAACCCTTCTTTTTTCCAAACGCTAAAAAATCGAAAGTCTAGGGTGTTGATGGTTGTAATTAATTCTTCATAAATGCCAGAAATAAAAGCAATTGTTCCTCCAGATACTCCGGGAACCACATCTGCGGCACCCATAGCGAGTCCTTTGGTTAGAATAATAAGATAGTCTTTCAGATGGCGTTGCATGGGTGTGGTGTTGTGCGATTGTACTTCACAAATGTATGCATTTTTATGCTGAAAATATAGCGCATATTTTTAAGAATTTTGTGGATTAATGCATTCGTTGTAAAAGAAGTTTTGATATAAATTTTATGCGAGCAGTATAAGTTCGATGTCCTTTAACTTTAAGGAATTTAGTTGCAGGTTACGATTTCAATAAAATTCGCGAGATAGTACGATCTAAGTGCTTCTGATTGACTGCTAAATAGCACTTAGGGGTATTTGGGCTGACACCTGTGCTTATTTTTTATTTCATTCCAAACAAAAAAATAGAATAATTTTAAATTGGATATTACTTGTTTTGATGTTCTGTTATGATGGTTTGCACATCTGAAAGTTGAAATACACTTTTAAAGACTTCTTCCAATACAATACTGTATTCTGAATCTTGTTTTAAAGCATTTCTTAAATGGTATTCTCCTTTGTCATAGCGTTTGTTTTCATAAAACAATCCTGCTAATCGAAACTGGATTTCAGCATTTTCGGGATAAAACTCTAAGGCTTGAAATAGGGTTTCTATAGCAGCGTCAGCTTCTCCTAAAGAGTGTAAAATATCAGAACGATTCAGCCAAGTGTCTAATTCGTAGTTTCCTAATTCTATAGCTTTTTGATATGCTAATTCTGCTTCCTCAAAAAAGGAAAGCTTACTGTTTATTTTAGCGTATCGTTTCCAGTACAGTACATTCTCGCCATCAATATTAATGGCTTTATTCATATAGTACAATGCTTTTTGGTAATCACGTTTACGGATATAAAAATCAGTAATAGCGATCCATCCCTTATCTAATAATGGATCTTCATGTACTGTTGTTTCGAAGTGTTGTATAGCAAGTTTATCGTCTCCTAATTGCTCAAAGCATTTTCCAATTCGCAATAATGCAAATGAGGTAGGGTCGTCTAATTCTAACGTAATTCGATAGTTTTCAATAGCTTCGTTATATCGCTTTAGTTGTTCTAATGTTTTTCCTTTTTCTAAATATGCACCAATGAAATATTCATCACTAATGATTGCAAAATCAAAGGCTGCTAATGCTTTTTTGTATTCTTGAGTGTCAAAATATTGTTTTCCTAATTGATGCCAAGCTACTTCACAATATGGGTTTTTATCCAAAAATATATTTAGGTATTCTATAGCTTGATTGTGTTGTTCTAAAAAATCAAAACAATACATAATATTGTATAGCGAGGAGTAGTCTGTGTGGTCATGTTCCAAGCATTTCATGAAATGCGTTTTGGCATTTTCAAAATCATCAATAAACAGGTATTCCATAGCAATTAATGCATATACATCTGCAGCATCATTGGTATAGGATAATGCTTTGAATAATAGGTTAATTGCACTTTTATGATCTCCTTGCTTAGATAAAATATTAGCTTTTTGGATATATACTTCTTCGTTTTCAGGTTCTATTGCATGTAACTGCACCAATAGCTGGTCTGCTTTCTCTAATCGATCTTCAAAGACCAGAAGTTCGACCTGTAATAATTTAAGGGCTACTGCTGATGGATGTTGCGATAAGCCTAAGGCAATTGCTTTTTTAGCTTTTGCTATTTTTCCATGTTCTAGATAGTAATGTATAATGGATTCGAATTCATCAGAGTCAAAAAACTTAAGATCATTAGATCGTAGCATCAACTCGTACTTGCTAATAGAAAGATTATCTTCTTCTTCGTAATTAAACTTCATACATCTTTATTTTATACCCTTGTGATTAAGATGAAATAGTTGTTTTGCACATATATACATAAGTATATATGATGGTAAAGAAGCCCCGTGATTCATTTAAGGTACGTCTTTTATTTCGTTTTCCAAAATTAATGGTGTAAAAGTGTTGTGGTTTTAGCACCATTGCTAAACATGATAGATGGCTAGATTGTAGGGTTTATACATACTAAAGCACTCTTGTTTGTTTCATTTTGAATCCTGATTTATATGGTATTAAAAATACGAATGAAATATAAGTTTTATGTCTTTGCGGTTAATTGTTGTTAACAAACTAATTAACACTGGTAGTGAGGTTGGTTTCAGGTATTGGGTGTCGGGTTTATTTTTATGGTAATTCGTGGTTTTTTTTGAGTTTCAAAGTTTTTGAGGAGCTAAGTTTTTTTTAGGAATAGGTAACGCTATTTGGGCAAGGTTTTTAGTAGTTTGAATCCACATTGTGGAGTTAATCCATAGAATTCCCCGAGGCAGAGCCTCGGGTGTATCGACCAGATTCAAGACCTTTATAGCCAAGAGTCAAGATAAAATAGCGTCTTGATTCTTGGTTCTTATAGCGAAGCGGTCTTATACCAATTATAAATTAAAATGAGCCCAATAAACTCGTTCATTTCATTTTCTACTTCCTTGTTTATCTTTTTCATAGCGCTGCTATGAAAAAGAAGCACAGCGTAGTATAAAAGGAAAGCAACTTCGTCTCTTTAGGCTCATTTTAACTCATAATTGGTATTATCTCTGATACTCCGATGGCTTTGCCTAGGGGTAGTTCATTTCTCCGAGGCTTGTCTCGAAATGTGAAAAATAGGTATCCGCTGGATGCCTCGTAAGATAGCTCCGAGGTAGTTGATTGTCTAGAATTTAGTAGTGAAAAGGTCTGCGCTTTGCTTTTAGTTGAGTGTAGACAACATCATAAATTGCATTTTTATTTCGGTTTCAATTGATGTTTTCAATTTCATCTAAAACAGTTATGATAATATCACAACCTTCCTTAATTTCTTGATTAGAGATGGTAAGCGGAGGTGTTATTCTTACTGCTTTTGCTTCAAACAATAACCAAAACAAGATCAATCCTTTGTCTTGGCATTTTAAAATAATTTGGTTGGTAATCTCTGCTGATGGTGTTAAAAAAGCGAGCATTAGCCCTCTTCCTCGTATTTCTGTAATTAATGGATGTATGAGGAGAGAACGGATGTATTGTTCTTTTAGCAATGTTTGTGGCATTAGATCACTTTCGGTGATTTCTTGTAAGGTAGCCAAAGCAGCTGCGGCAATTACGGGATGTCCTCCAAAAGTAGTGATATGTCCGAGCTTGGGATTGTCTTGCAGGGTGTCCATTAGTGCAGTAGCGGCTGTGAATGCGCCAATGGGCATGCCGCCTCCCATACCTTTGCCCATGACTAGGATATCTGGGATAATGTTGTAATGTTCAAAGCCAAATAAAGCTCCGGTTCTCCCAAAACCCGGTTGGATTTCATCTAGAATTAGTAATGCTCCCATAGCATCACAACGGGCACGTATTTTTGTTAAGTATTCGTGTTGAGGTTCAATAAACCCTGCGCCTCCTTGTATGGTTTCTAGAAGTACTGCCGCTGTTTTGGTTGTAATGTTTTCGAGTTCTTTTTCAGCATTAAATGTGATGAAACGTACGCCCGGAATTAATGGGCGAAATGCTTGCTTGCGTTCTTCAAACCCCATCACGCTTAATGCTCCCATGGTATTGCCATGATAGGCAAAATGTGCGGCAATAATCTCACTTCTGCCTGTTACTTTACGGGCTAGTTTGATAGCGCCTTCTATCGCTTCCGTTCCCGAATTGGTGAGGTACGTTTTTTCTAAAGAGGCGGGGAGGTGTTGTGCTAATAATTTGCTAAGGGTTACCGCTGTGTTTTGGATATATTCTCCATACACCATTACGTGTAGGTATTTATCTAATTGCTTTTGTATGGCGCTGATTACTCTGGGGTGTCGATGTCCTAAACTACACGCAGAAACTCCAGCTACAAAATCTAAGTACTTTTTTCCAGAAGTATTATAGATATAACTTCCTTCTGCATGTGATACTTCCATAGCCAAAGGATGTGGAGTAGTTTGCGCTTGATATGTAAAGAAATCTTTTTTCAAAGGGTTACTTGTTATGTGTAGGGGGTGTGATACTGTCTTTTAATTGTTGTGGTTTTTGTAGTAAGGTATCACTTTTTGTAGTGGTTACCTGTACGCTATCCCGTTGTAATTCCGATAGGTTGGGTGGTATTGGAGTAATACTGTCCTTATGTTGTTGTGCGACTTTAGGGATTGTTACTTCTGGTGTTTCAGTATCTTCTGGGGTAGTGTCTTCTAGTTTTTGTTCGAGCAGCCTCGACCCTTTTGTGGCATTTTCTTCCAATCGCTTAATAGTTTCATCATCAAAAAAGTCTAGCTCCTCCTCGGGAAGCGGTAATCCTTTTATTTTGATCAACTTGGGAGGAGTTTCATTTCTAAATAGATCTTTTTTGCTTATGATTTGTTCTTCACCTCTCCATAAAAACCCAGAGAGCTCTCTTGCATTTTCGGGCAGGTCAATTTCACGATATAAGGTGCCACTGACATTTTGGTAATAGAATACATCTTCGATTTCACGATTGGTGAATAATAAACGTATGGAGCTCGATAATACTTTATTGATTCCAATAAGTTTTAGTTCTCCTTCGCTTTCCCGTTGATAAAAAATCGTTTCCGTGTTTTTATCGATATCCACTTGGTAGAGCTCATTGTCTTTAAATAAGCCATATAAAGTTTTTCCTTTCACTTGATTGTAACCTGCTTTTAGGGTGTCTTCTTGTGCTATAAAAGCATTTTCATATACAAGAAGCGAATCTAATTTTTCGGTAACAGTATTAGAGATAATTTTAATAGTATCTCCTGTCATTTGATTTTTTTGTGACCAAATAATAGGCGTTCCGATCATTGTAGTGTACCCTGTGTTTTGATTTACGTGTATCGAATCACTTTTTCCACTCATATTACTTTTATAGATTTTCACATCATAAAAACCTCTCATAATCCTTGCATTGGGTTTGCCAGTGATCATAAGCGTATCACTATGGATATATATAGAGTCATTTTCTTGCAAGGTTGCTGCTAATGCTCTTTTGGTAATAAAAACAGAATCTTTGTCTTTAAATACTTCTGCATAATGTCCAGTGATAACAGAGTTGTTAGCGGTATCTACTACTTTAATATTGTTGGTTGCTGAAGCAAATTGAATGGCGCTATTGTAAAAAATACTATCTCCAAATACAGTGCGGTTATCATAATCAATTCGTGCATTTTTAATAGCATATCCTGTTTTGGACTTAGTGTCATAAAACCCACGTTCACAATATAAGGTGCTTTCTTTTCCTTTTACAGTAGAAGGTCCGTAGAAATAGGTGTATCCATTTTCTGAAAAATAATCCAATTGCTCAGAATCTACAGTATTTTCAGGATTTACAATGCTTACATCGGTATGGAATGCGTATTGTTTTCGCTCCATATAATACCGTCCGATTTTACTTTTTAATGTATTTGAAGAATCTTTTACGGTACCTCCACTTCTGTAGTACGCTTGTTGCTTGAGGCGGTCAAAAAATAAAGTATCCGTCCGTAATGTGTTTGAAGGGGTTTCCATAAACACATCCTCGCTGGCATAAGCAAATTGAGTATTTCCATTGTACTCAGCATAGGTGCTGGTCATGGTGATGGTATCTCCTTGTTTCATTTTTACATTGCCTAAAGCTTTAAAGAACTTATCAGCACTGTAGTGTATGGCTTGATCACACCAAATTTCGATGCCTTCATGTTCCATATAGACTTGCTTGTCTACTTTAGCTAGAATGGTTGCTCCTGGAAATCGCAGTTCATCCTTTATGGTTCTATCCGATTCAATGTTGATTTTTTTTTCTTCATTGATTTCTTCCTTTTCTTGAGCGGTCATCACTAAAGAAAATAAGCAAAATAAAAAGGTATATATGGGTGTGTTTTTCAAAGACTATAGATTTGACTGCAAAATAACGAAAATTAAAATAATTTTGTGGGTTTGCAAATGCTGTTATTTGAAATGTATCGATATCTTATACCATTTTATGTTTGAATTTGCTCAAAAGAAAAATGATGAGTTTTGGATGTATATGAAATATAAAAAATCAGCATAGCCTAAGCTACGGTTATTTTTTATACTGAAATAGACATTCAAAAGTCGCATTTTAATTGGGTG
>CALFCI010000099.1 GCA_937951135.1 uncultured Aquimarina sp.
ATTTCCTTGAATCGAAATCAAACGCCCACGTAGTGCTTCATCGACTACTTCAATAGTATCTCCTATAGTTAACATTCGTCCTGCTCTTTATCTAGTATCTTATTTTGTTTTTCTTTATATGGAATAGTTATGTTCAATAAAAACAACGCTAACATAACACAAATCACACCAGCACTCTGTAGATAATAATTCTTTGTTGTAGCATACAATTCGGTAATCAATAGTACCGCCCCTGCTAACAATAACAAGATTCTGATGATTTTTTTTAAATGTAGTAATCGCATGATAATAGTAAAAAAATTAAATAACAGTATATTAAATTTAATGTTTTTACTACATTTACTATGCTGCTACTTCTGTAAAGTAACACAAAGAAACAATGTATAATCAATATAGTATTAAAAATTATGGAAAATAATCAACCAAGACCCAAAAATTATTTAGTGGAATCTATATTAGTGACACTTTTTTGTTGCATGCCTTTAGGAATCGTCAGTATCATTAGCGCTTCAAAAGTAAATTCAGCGTATGATGCCGGTAATTATGACGAAGCTCAAAAAGCTTCTGATGATGCTAAAAAATGGATGAAATATGGACTTATCGGAAGTGCTATATTTTATGTTCTTTATTTTGTTTTTCTGTTCGCTATGGGTGGACTTGCGATGTTAACCGGTGACGCAGGCTACTAAACACAATACATTGAAATTAAAACATATACTCATAGGGATATGCGGAATACTACTGCTATCCCTATATTTTTTCTGGAATCCCACTGAGGTATCTTTTTTTCCGAGCTGTCCTTTCTATGGTATTACGGGCTTGCATTGTCCGGGTTGTGGAAGTCAAAGGGCTTTACATGAACTACTGCATTTTAATATTATAGGTGCGATTGGTCACAATATATTATGGGTGATCGGTTTTGGAATTGTAGGATATAACTTAGTGCTCCCACAAATCAATTCTATTTTTAAAAAATCATATTACAATTATATTCACCATCCTAAAACGCCAATCTATCTTTTTATAATTATTCTATTATTTTGGATACTTCGTAATATCGATAGGTACCCTTTTACGCTACTCGCACCATAATAATGTTTAGTTGATTGTTGTTGGTTGATCGTTGATGGTTCATCAATCGGAATAGTCTTTAGCGCTTAGCGGTTCCCTATTTCTTTAACTCCAAAAGTCTAACTATCTAGAATCTTCCAATATTTCAGTAATGAAACAGTTCATTTCTATTTTTGTTATCGATACTTTGGAATAGCCTGCCTTTAGCTTTTTTCTTAACTACTTTAACTTCTTAACTCCTTAACTTCTTTTAACTCCTGTATTCAAAAATCATCCATAGGATTTGAACGGATCTACATCGAGAAGATTCGTAATCTTATAGTATCTTTGTATTTCTTTTAAAAACACAAGAATGAACATTATAGAAAGTCTAGAGTGGCGCTATGCCACTAAAAAATTTGATGCAACTAAAACCTTAACTGATGCACAAATTGAACTATTGACTAATGCATTTAACCTAACGGCTACATCATACGGTTTACAACCACTTAAATTGCTTGTCATACAAAACAAAACGATACAACAAGAATTAATAACACATTCATGGAATCAACAACAAATAGTTGACGCCTCTCATGTACTTGTTATTTGTATTGAAGAAATTATAGATAATGAGTATATCAATGCTTATTTTGATCGTGTAAAGTCTATACGAAATACTCCAGATGAAGTTCTTAACCCGTTTAAAGAGCATCTTTTAGGTGATTTTTCAAAAAAAACAACAGAAGAGACCATTACTTGGGCAACAAAACAGGCTTACATTGCCTTAGGGAATTTACTAACGGTATGTGCTACAGAGAAAATTGACGCTTGTCCAATGGAAGGGTTTATACCTAAAAAATATGATGAAATACTGAACCTCAAAGAATTAAATTTAAAATCAGTATTGGTGCTACCTGTAGGATATCGTGCTACAGATGACATGTTTTCTGATATGAAAAAAGTACGACGCCCGATACCACAAACAATTATTAAATTTTAATTGGCAAGGTTTTTGATTTTTTAGAATAAAGTTTTATTTTTAAGACGCTCAAAACACTTAACCAATGAAATATTTATTAGCACTATTCTTATTGGGAACTACCCTAGTAGCTTCTGCTCAAAAAGATAGATTAAACTGGCTTACTGATTTCGAAAAAGCAAAAAAGAAATCTGAAAAAACCGAGAAACCTATAGTCATGTACTTTACAGGTAGTGATTGGTGTGCGCCTTGTAAAATGTTACATCTAGATTTTTTTGCTACTAAAGAATTCAAAGAACGTTCTAAAGAGTTGGTCTTATTAAAAATAGACATTCCAAGACGTGTAGATATCATTTCAGAAGAACAGCGTGTTGAGAATAATGAGTTGGTAAAAAAATACAATACCGAAAAATCATTCCCTACACTAATCGCAATTAATCATAAAGGAAAAGTGATCAATAGTATTAATGGTTACAGCTATTTAAGAGATCCTTCCAAATACTTTCTATTTGTCGATAGTTTGTTGAAAAAATAATACCATTAACGTATAAAAGCATTTAAAATATTAGCTTATTTTCAATACTTTTGTTCGGAAATTAATTAATCATTTAAGCACAAAAATATGCCCGGATTTGAGTTATTCAGTAATGAAGAAAAAAAAGAAGTTCAAGATGTACTAGATAACGGTGTATTAATGCGATACGGATTTGATGGTTTGCGAAACGGTCATTACAAAGCCGCATCTTTGGAAAAAGACTTTGCTTTAAAAATGCAAACCAAATATGCGCAAGTGGTATCTAGTGGTACTGCTGCAGTAACAGTCGCTTTAGCCTGCGCAGAGATTGGTCACGGTGATGAAGTCATTATACCTACATTCACTTTTGTCGCTAGTTTTGAAGCGATATTAGCTGTAGGAGCCATTCCTATTTTATGTGATATTGATGATACGCTAACACTCAACCCTGAAGCTGTAGCTCAATTAATTACTCCAAAAACCAAAGCGATAATGCCTGTCCACATGTGTGGCTCTATGGCGAATCTAAAAGCTTTAAAATTACTTTGTGATACACATGATTTAGTATTGGTTGAAGATGCATGTCAAGCGATTGGAGGAACTTATGATAACAAACCATTAGGAAGCTATGGTGATATTGGTTGCTTCTCATTTGATTATGTGAAAACGATCACTTGTGGTGAAGGCGGTGGATTAATTACGAATACAGAAAAGTATGCTGATCGTGCACACAAATATCAGGATCATGGTCATGACCATGTCGGAAACGATCGTGGTGCAGAATCACATCCTTTTTTAGGATATAATTACAGACTATCAGAGTTAAACGCTGCGGTTGGTATTGCGCAATTAAGAAAATTGGACCAAACCATTGCCCTACAGAAAAAAAATTATACCATACTTCGAAATGCATTAACTGATATTCCTGAGGTTACCTTTAGAACTGTACCAGAAACTGGTGTAGAAAGTTATGCCTTTTTATCTATATTTTTACCAAACGAGACATTGGCAAGAGCTACGCATAAAGCACTGGGTGCACATGGAGTAGATGCTTGTTTTTATTGGTTTGATAATAATTGGCACTATTACAAAAAATGGGAACATTTACTAGAATCTAAATCACTAGTCAAGTTCTCTCAAGAAATACAAACAGGATTACAAAAAAACAAAAGAACTTACCCCGACAGTGATGCTTGGATGGGACGTACAGTCTCTTGCCTAATCAAAGTAGGATGGACTGAAGCTGAAGTGCAAGAAAGAGCGAAAAACATGGTTGCTGCCATTAAAAGCACAGTACTTATTGCTCAAGAATAAGCCTCCTCTCCCTTTGGGAGAAGGAATCAAAAATAGAAATCAACTACCTCGAGGCAGAGCCATCGGGGCATCAGAGATAAGACCGCTTCGCTACAAGAGCCAAGAAACAAGACGCTATTTTATCTTAACTCTTGGTTATAAAAGTCTTGAATCTGTCCGATACACCCGAGGCTGAACCTCGGGGAGTTCTATTGATTAAAATTTAGTAACCAGTATGTTATTAATCAAAAAAAAACAGGATACATATTTGTTATAGCCAACAGCCAAAAGAATGAAATACAACCTCCAAAATTGGAAATTTAAAGAATTAGGCACTTGGATGGATGGCGGATCAATCACATTATATTTCAATGACCATACTAATCAAAAATATACCATTGATTTAGAACAATACATAAATCCGAGATACTATGAAGGAGCGACGAAAATTCCTGGGAGAATATATTTGAATACGGAAATTGTTACGAAAAGATCTGATGTGGAAATTTCTATCCTTAAGTACCTAAAAGAGAATGTTGTTGAAAGTTTAACGGGCTTAGATAAGAACATTTTGATTACTCAAATACGTTGGATTGAATCAGAAGAATACATTGACCTCATTCCAATTCAACTGATTTTAAAAGAAGAAAGAAAAAAACAACTACCAGACAGATGAAAATTGAATTCTTAAAAAATACTGGAGACGATCTATACAGCAATGTTTTGAGAATTTACGATTTCGATAAAACTGAAACTATAGCTCTTAGGAATTCTATTGAGACAATAGTCTTAAAAAAAGATTTGACGTTAGATTTTAATTCGTTGAATTATATTGAATCATTTGATTTTGGATTTACAATGAAATGTTTTGAGCAAAACTTCGGCGTGTCGCAAATATAATCGACTAAATTTGAATGGAAATTGAGCCGTAAGCAGTGTGCTAATGTCTGTGAAATGCTTAGCTCATCCTTGATATCTGAGGGACATTACTGGTTAGATGGTGATAATTGCCAAACTGAAATAGACTTACTGTTTTCTGAAGGAGGAGGATGGTAAACTGAAACTCGAAATAAATACAAGGCTATAACAAAGAATCTAAAACATAACTAATCAGTGCTATCCGTAAGGTCTTTGCTTTCTAGTACTACCGTCAAATCAGCGATTTGACTCAGTGCTAAATCGAAATTTATTACTTTTCATATTCGAGACGTTAAATTAGAAAAAACTAAAACTCCCATTGTCTTTGTTTATTCAGCTCTTCTTCTGCTGCCAATTCTTCTTTTGAAATTACTTTCAAAAACGAAGAGTGTTGCTCGATTGCATGTTCCAATTTATAAATAATCTCTTCTACCGTATCATTTT
>CALFCI010000100.1 GCA_937951135.1 uncultured Aquimarina sp.
AGAAGTGCTGGTATCCCACCTGTAAAGTATTATGTCGATTTCTTAGAATTAAACAAAGACCAAATAAAAGGAGCTAGTGAACTAGCGGTAGGTAAAAAATACATTCTTCCTTATGCTCCAGATTCGTTCAAAAATATGGGAGTGCTTGTAGATATGTATGCCAAGGAAGAGCTTCCTATTTTTAAAACAGAGTTAGCTCAAATGAAATTAAAGGATAGTACGCTAAAAAACACAGTATATTATATTATCTATGATTCATCCAAGATAAAAAATAAGGGAGAAAAATCTGCAGATGGTATTATGGGTCAGTTAGCCAATGATTTGATGATAAGAGGTTCTAGAGTGTATTTAATGCCAAAGATGCAAATGCCAGAAACCAATGTTAGTGAGGAAGAAAATACACAGCAATCTATTGCTGAGCTGGGAAATTTTACAAGCGTTGTTAATAAAAAATATCTAAAACATAAAGGGTCTTATCAAAGGGTGTTAGTTATTAGTGGTAATGAAGAAATTGAAAATGGAATATCTGCAATGTTGCAACATTATGAGAAAAGTGAAGAGGGGCAGAAATTAGCCGAAAACCTTAGGAAGACTTTCAAAAAGAGTAGTAGGAAAATTGTAAAATCTACTCAGGGTATTTCAATATTTAAGGATGATATTAATGTTTACATGGCAAAAAATATCATCCCTTCTGTAACCACGATTTATTTGAAAGCTAATTCAGATGCAATTCAACTTAGTTATTCGAAATCAATACTTGCAAAGTTGTTAACCCAAGGTATTATTAAGGATTATTCCTCTTTAAAAGCTTCTAAGTGATTTTATTCAAGTCTATAGTTTTACGGCATAGATTTTGTTTTTTAGATACTATGATTAAACAACTGGCTGGCTTTAGTTTATTATTTCTTTTTGGTTTTTTAAGTATTGCTCAAGATGCTCCAAAAATAGTTGTGGCAGAAAAAGGAGATGGAATACTCTTACTCTTGCGAAAAAATGGGGTGAGCCCTTATGAGTATTATGATGATTTTATTAGTCTAAATATTGAAAACCTACGTGATAGTGTGCATCTATATGAAGGAAGAGTATATGAGATTCCTAAAGTGCTGGTTGATAGTATTCAACTAGTAGATTCTATTCAGATTCAATCCAAAACAATCAAAAATATAAAGAGTGAAACCTATGCTATTTTTGGTGAGAAATATAAAACGGTTGTTGAAATAAGTGAGCGATTAAAAGGCAACGTATACTACTTGGTTTCTGGACATGGAGGTCCGGACCCAGGTGCAATGGCCGTTTATGCTAAAAAAGCAATCGCCGAGGATGAATATGCCTATGATATTACGTTACGACTAGCAAAAGAACTATTATCTCATGGAGCTACTGTTTATGTCATTATTAGAGATGATAATGATGGGATACGGGATGATCGTATTTTAGAGATAGATAGGGATGAGCTAGCTTATCCGGATAACAAGATTCCACTAAACCAATTAGCACGTTTAAAACAACGAGTAGACATCGTTAATGAGTTATACACTAAGAACAAAGGAGCTTATCAACGTTTAATTGTAACTCACGTAGATAGCCGTAGTAAAGGTCAAAATATAGATGTTTTCTTTTATCATCATGAAAAAAGTAAAAATGGGAAAAAGCTAGCGGAGAGTATTCATAAAACTTTTCAGAAAAAATATAAAAAATACCAACCAAATAGAACGTACACAGGTACGTTTGGTGATCGTACAGCGCTTTACTTAGTTAGGAAAACACACCCTGCTATGACTTATGTAGAGATAGGGAACATAAAAAACAGTAAAGATCAACGACGCATTTTAGATCCAGATAATCGCCAAGCCCTTGCTAAATGGATTGGCGAAGGTGTGCTTTTAGATTTTGAGCAGGAATAGATTATATCGCAATATGTTGTTTGTAGTAATGGTACAGCGTTGCTGGTTTTGCTCCTAAATAATGCTTTAGGTGTACTATTCCAAAATGATACTGTAAAGTAAATACACCTTTTTTTTGATACCTTCTTGCTGAGGTTTTAACTGTATTTGGTAGTATGGTAAAGTTGGCCAATTTATAAATTCTCCCTATAAATTCATTATCCTCGTAAATGGTGTATGCCGTATTGAATTCGCCAATTTTATGGAATACTATTTTGGAGATATAAAGCGATTGGTCGCCACCTCTGCAAACGGTATGGTTAATCCGTGTACACCAAGCAAAAAAACGTAATACGGGGTGCTTACTATCAAATTGGAGTCTAAAACAACCTGCTTCATACCCATTTAAATATCCATTAAGAATGTGGTCGTCAAAGCCTTGAGGTGGTAAAGTATCTACATGTAAAAAATACAAAATTTCACCTGTGGCCATTTTTGCTCCTAGGTTCATTTGTTTTGCTCTACCTCGTTCGGAAGAAATAACAGTGGCCCCTAAAGATTTAGCTTCATTTACTGTGTTGTCTGTGCTCCCACCATCAATAACCAGTAATTCCTTTATGTTCCTAGTGGTTGCATTATTTTGAATAGCTTTCACTACTTTTTTTATGTATTCTTCCTCGTTAAGAACGGGTATGATAATACTTATTTGGGGATCAGTTTTTTTCATTGAATTTTGCAAGGCTTCCAAAATAGTAGTTTTGATTGATGGAAACTTACAGTTGTTTTATTAATTCCCTGAATAGTTTTACCATTTTAGGTTCTGTTCTTCCTGCTATGGCAATTATTTCGGCAATATCTACGGGTTTAAGGTTGTCTGGATCGCATTCATCTGTAAGAACAGATACGGCTACAATAGGAAGTCCTAGATGATTGGCAACTATAACTTCAGGCACGGTACTCATTCCTACTGCATCGGCACCTAGAATTTTTAACATACGATACTCCGACTTAGTTTCTAGTTGAGGTCCCACTACAGATGCGTACACTCCCTTTTTTAAAGATATACCGTTCTTGCTAGCTATTTCTTCTATTTTTTGACGCATTGGCACATCATATGGCTCAGACATATCAGCAAAGCGCTCGCCAAATTCTGCGACATTTTTAAATGCTAATGGTGAACCTCCTTGTAAATTAATATGATCTTCAATAAGCATCATATCTCCTTTTTTGTAGTCCAAATTAATCGCTCCTGCTGCATTAGAAACAAATAACTTTGTGATACCTAAAGTATGCATAACTCGTATTGGGTACGTAATATCTAAAAAGTCATAACCTTCATACAAATGAAAACGGCCCTGCATCACAACCACTTTCTTACCTTCAATAGTTCCGTAAACTAATTTTCCGGTATGAAACTCTACCGTTGCCAATGGGAAAAATGGTATATGATTATAGTGCGCTTCTATAGGGTCTTCAATTTGATCTACTAATTTTCCTAGTCCTGTTCCTAGTACGATTCCTATTTCTGGATTTTCAAATCCTTTGTTTATGAGGTAAGCTACTGATTCCTCTATTTGTTTTTTTTTCATAACCCTGTCTGTATAAATTTCAATAACCAACGCACATGGGTTGGTAGTGTACATATCTAATTAAGCTTCTACTAGTGAATCTACATATGTTTTAGATACGGTGCAAAAGCTTTGTTGTCTTTAATATCTTCATAATGGTCCACATCATTTTTTGGTTTAAGCAACGTTAGGCTTTCACCTTCTAAACTTTTTAAAGTATGCTGTAATACGGAAGAAGTACCCCAATCTTTGTTTTTAAATAATGCGGGTTTAAAACGCTTCATTCCCAGTAAATAATAACCGCCATCTATTGCAGGTCCTACTACAAAATCATTTTCATCTAATGCTTTAAAAGCTTCCTCCAAATCTTCCTGGTTTAGATCATGCATATCACTTCCAATAACGATGATTTTTTCAAATTTATTCTGAAAACCTTCTAAAAAAGCATTTGCCATTCGTTCCCCTAAATCTGTACCATGTTGCAGTTCTTTATCGAAAATGCTAGTATCCCAGATATCGTCCTCCCAAATCTCCTCTGAATAGAACACTGTCTTTTTTGCGTATAAACCAGCTGTTGTCTGTACCGTATGATGAAGTAAAAACTTATAAATAGCCAATGCAGACTCATCTCCTACTTTTGCGGCTAAACGTGTTTTACATTTGCCTAATTCTGGATTTCTGGTAAAAATTAAAAGTAAGTTTTTAGATTTTGCTAAAGAAAAATCAATAGTCTTTGAATCGACTGCCGTTTTATTTGTTTGAAGTATTCCCAATTTATTTTTTTTATTTTTTGCTACTGCTACTGCTACTGCTACTGCTACTAACTATTCAATATACTTTAACGCCTTTTAAAAGTAATTTGCTCCAGTGTTTATTAAATGTATGTACGCTATCTGTAGGTTGTTCCTTTACATTATAAATGATTTTGTCATTATTTTTCCATTCAAATATACC
>CALFCI010000101.1 GCA_937951135.1 uncultured Aquimarina sp.
AATGAAGTTGATTTTGAGAAAGGAGAATATAATAAAGGTGAATTGGAGAATGTGTTTTGTGGAAGGGTGAAGATAGTTTTTGATGTGCCTAATGTATGGGAGTTTACAGAAGAACAGATAATGCAAGTAAAACAATATGCTATTACTAACAATTTGAAATATAAGGGTCGCGGAGATAAAAATAGATATGATCATTGTACCGATACCCATAAACATGTTGCTTTACAATTATTAAAAGAACCTCAAGGACTAAGCTTAGGAAAGACCCAGGACCATGAAGCAATTAGACTAACACCAAAAGATTTTGAAAGAGCAGGAGAATCTACCACAGATGGAGTTCGGAGTAGTCTTATAAGTCAGGGATATGCTGAACCTTCAAAAGTATTCACAGTACTCGATATTAATAATGAAGAGGTGGTAAGAAATGGCAAACCATTTAATACGGATAAAGATCTTTCTGGTTTTAAAGAAAGTCCTGTAACATATCTAAAAAGTAAATGCCCTACAGATGAATATTATACTTTCATAGGAGCTTATAATGCCGATTTTCATTCTTTTACCATAATCGTAGCAAAAAAAGAAGACAATTTTGTTTTCTTTTTTATCGATCAAATGGTTGGAGTTGTCAGTTACGATGAAGATACTTTAGAACAGGAAAAGTTACTGAATGATATTTTTGATTATAGTTATGATTTTCCGATGAAGTTAGAATTATATCAATTAAGAAATCAAAAACAATAAGATGAAAATTACTTATTATATAGGAGCGTTATTATGCTTTATTTACATAGGTTGTAGAGAACAAAAAGTAGAACAAAGTTTTATAAATACAAAAATATCCCATGCAGATACGATACAAACCACAGATAGTGTTCGTTCATTACAGAAGATAACACAAAAACATTATACTTTAGGACATAAAAATTTTAATACTATACTTAGTGTAATATCAGATGTAAAGCATACCAAAGGAAAGCATAGTGATTGGATGACAAATAAAGCGCATTCTTTTTACGAAAAGTTATTTAATATGAGTCGTAAAGATATTATTATATCAACGACAAGTTATACTTACAAAGACAATTGTAAATTTTATTTACATACGTTAAAGAATGTATCCGACACCCTGTCCATGCAATCTTATATAAAAAATGCTATAGGTAAAAGAACAGGAGGTTATATGGGTGTACGTGTTTTAATTTTTGCTATGAAAGACTCTTTGACTGCAAATTTTATTGACATCCCTCCAAACTACGGATATTCCAAAATAAATAATGAACTGATAAAAACGGTATATAATCATATGGATAGTGTAGTATTGAGTTGCGATTCTACTAAAGTATGTAAATTTAAAGATTTCAGTAAACGATAATAATATCAAAACTGTTATAGAATGTGTTTTGCAGTATCTATGGCTAGGTTAAGACAGGCGTATTTAGATGAATTTAATACTGAAGTGGTAAGTCTTGATATAGGAGGAATTGATTTTAGGTATTCGGGTACTGTAACCCCAGTTGGCGCGAGCAAAACTAAGTAACCGCTAGCGCGATGGCTCAAGGCAAGGAGTGCAAGAGTAAACGGTAAAACAATACAATATAGCAAAAGCTATCCTAAGTCAGATTAAGGTAGCTTTTATTTTTTATACAGTTTAGCTACATTTTTATCAATCAAGTAATCAGACATATTGGTATCATTATAGGTAGCTTCTGCAATATATCTAGCGTATTGATCTCTGTTTTGTTTTTTGGTGGTAATGAGTATATCATTACGACAAAGGCAATAGTGTAGAGCGTTACAAAATGACTGATGGGGAATGGGTGTCTAGAGGGTAATATTTTTGATTCAGATGAATAGATTAACTAGTACCAAGTTCGCGTAAAGAGCCCGATGAGGGTTTGTGGGCTAAGTGTGATAATAAATCGTATGTTTTCATGATAATCGGGTTGTGCAATCTCCCAACCATTATTTGAAACTACGGGAAAGAATAATTCAAAGTAATTGGCGACTAAACTCATTCGTACGCCAGCGTCGTATACAAATTTTGGGTTTTTATTTTTATTTTTAATCCATCCGATATCTCCATAGGCGTATATCCAATTCCAAATATTTGTATTGGCATTTAATGTCGTAATCCATTGATTTGAAAAGGTGTTCTCTAGTTTTGATTTAAAACCTCCTTCGGCAAGAATGATTTGTTGACTCGCAAGTCCAGCACTTTCACTACGTCCTAAATATCCATAATCAAAAAGATAATCTGTAGGTCGGTCTAGAGAAAAGCTAAAGAAATCACCATCTTTTTGAGTATCATTAAAAAGAAAAGTACCTGCAAATAGCCTAAGATTAAGTTGTCGGTTGTTTAAAAACAATTTACTATAATTAATAGTAGTAGAAAACTTGCTGAAATTTTTGTTCAATTGATAATCAAATAGGTAAGAGTGAGAATGCACTAGTGTAGTGTTTGATTGTTTGTATCGAAGGTTTACGATGCTGTAATCTGGAGTATTCACATTGGTGTTGTTTGCATCACGATCTCTAAATACATTGACATTACGTATTGATAAACGTTGATTTTTATTCGATTTTAAATCTTTGGGTCTAAAATAAAAATTGATAGAAGGTGAAATTCGTTTATAGCTCAAATCAGGGGCATAGCTAAAGGTGTTACCGCTAATTCCATACTTCACAAGGTACAGGCCATGTTCTGCAACTTGTTGACGATAGATTAGAGATGCGGAGCCTATTAGTTTTTTAGAATTAAAACCATAAGTGGGCACAATTTTATAATTGAACTGCTTTCTAATAATTGTTTTATTATAGAATTTGGAACCAATAGTAAAACCATCATATACATTAAAGTCAAACTCCGGAATGTAAAACACTTGATTTTTAGTAGGATCCTCAACATCCTGTAAAAATCTGAATTGTATTGGCCTGTTTGAAATCGATCGTAATTTTTTATGATTATTACGTCGATTTACTTCTGGTATTTCTTGTTCATGATCTAAAACAAGTTTATCAATATCTGGATTAGCAATGGTTACTTTTCTTGTTTTAGAAAGATTGGAAACCCATGTTTTAGACATGACTTTTCCATCTTTTAGTGCTGTTAAAGATACCGGCATTCGGTTTTGTTTCCTGTTGTTTAGCGTTACCGTTAATGAATCTTCATCTTTACGAACGCCTCCTATACTGTAATCCAACTTTGTATGTGTACTTATGTATTCATCAAAGAACCAGCTAATGTCTTTGGGTGTGTTTTTTGTTAGTATGGTTTTAAAGTCCTCTGTAGTACTGTACTTACTTGAAAACTGAGTATAGTACTCTTTAATACTTTGCTTCACGAGTGTAGAATCTTCGACATACGCTTCTAGGTATTTTAGTCCGATTCCTGCCTTGTATGGATTTGCAATATTTTTGTTAAACTTTATCAATTCGTCCAGAGGGGTGTTTAATGGTTGGTCTATAAATAAACGCGCCATATTTTTATACCCTAAATAATACTGATCATTAAAATCTAAATCTGATGCATGAAACCATCTAAAACCAATAGTATTACTTAGTTTCCCCATAATCTTCATTTTGGGGTAATGCATTTTAGTATATTCCATCATTAGATATACATGGATTGCATTTTTAACCCAAGCTTCTTGCCTCGGGTGGAGTAGAAGTGTGCGTTCTAAATAATTTTCAGTAAGAATCTTTAACTGCTTTATTTCGTATTGAAACCCATCAGGAAAAGGTTGTACGATATCGGGCAATTGATTAAGTCCATATACGGGATTACGCTTATAGTTATTCTCTGTAGTCATTAATAGCTCAAAAGGATAAGCGCCAAGAGTATTTTCTAAAAAGCTAATGATTCTTTGTACAGCGACAGCTTTCATCTCTGGTATCAAATCATTTTCTTCAATATCGCTAATAAGTGTAACACCATTCTCTGTTGGTATTTGGTAAAAGGAATCTGATTTAGTGAGGTATATTTCAATCTCATTTCTGTGTTTTCCTTGAAGTTGTATTGTTTTGTTTTGCAGTGACTTATCGTCCATCACCTCTTGTTTTAGTTCACTATATGCGGTATATGAATTTGGTACTGTTAAGGTAATTTTATGATCTAAAATAGGACTATATAAGTCGTCTAAGTTTTTATTACTATAGGCATGCCATTCTGTATCATAGATAGCAGGAGTTATATACCAGTATTGTAAATTATAGTTCCCTTCTTTGGTATATCCATAGTTCGTGAATTTATCACTAGCAATTTTAATCGTATACTGTAATCGTATCGTATACGATGTATTTGGAGATAATGGCGTAGCCAAAGTTACCGCTATAATATCAGGAGTATTTGGTGGGCGTGTCCAAGATAGTGGAATATCTTGTTGTGTCGTAATACTTTTAATATCGGTATGTCCACGCTCTTCTGCTTTAGCAAAATGAAAACGGCGTAAGTTATCTTGAGAAAACTGTTGTGCTAATGGCGTGGTATTATCTATAAAACTATTGGACCAATCGTGTAGGAGTATGGTATGTAAAAGATGTGTAGAAGTGTTCGTATACCGAATCTCTTGCGTAATAGATAGCACATTAGATTCAGGGATAAGCGTTGCTTGTATGGTACTGTAATCTTGTGCACATACAACAATAGGAAGTAAAATAAAGAAGAGACGATATATACTTCTTATGAAATTCAAAAGGATAACGATTTGTACATACTCTTCTTATGTTTTTGTTATATGACGATCCCTAAGTACTATAGTACTTAAGGATCGTATTTTTTTAATTCTTTTTTTTTACAGTGATTTAAAAATTAGGACTTAAATTGAATTTACCATAGAATTGGTCTAGGATTTCAAGCACTTGATCAGGAGTATCTACTACGTGCAATAAATCTAAGTCTTTTGGGCTTATTGTAGTAAATTTTTCAAGTAAGGTCGCTTTGATCCACTCCATCAATCCACCCCAAAACTCGGTACCTACCAATATAATAGGAAATTCATCGATTTTTTTGGTTTGGATTAGTGTGATCGCTTCAAATAATTCATCTAAAGTTCCAAACCCACCAGGCATCACTACGAACCCTTGAGAATATTTAACAAACATTACCTTTCGAACAAAAAAGTAATCAAAATCTAAACTCTTATCTGGGTCGATATAGGGGTTGTCATGTTGTTCAAAAGGGAGATCTATATTTAGTCCTACAGAGGTTCCTCCACCGAGGTTAGCCCCTTTGTTACCGGCTTCCATAATTCCAGGCCCACCACCTGTAATTACGCCATATCCATGATTCACAATTTGATTGGCTATGGTTACGGCTAGTTTATAGTACTTATCGTCTGTTTTGGTACGAGCAGATCCAAATATAGACACACAGGGTCCAATTTTACTCATTTTCTCATATCCATTTACAAACTCACCCATAATCTTGAAAATTGCCCAAGAATCATTGGTTTTTATTTCATTCCATCCTTTGTGATGTTGTTCTTTTCTCATAGTAATTGATAATGCTATCTTTATGGTTATAATGTAAATATACTAGTTCGCATGATTTTGGAATGAAAACTATTGATTTTATTTTAAATGCATTCGTAATTATTAAAATATGATCGATGATGTTTTTATAAAACCATTTGAATATCAGTTAGATACTGTTATTTTTTCTTTGTGGTACTTGGTAATTCTTTTCTTAAAAACTTTGCGGTATAACTCTTTTTGTGTTTACTTACTTCTTCAGGAGTACCTATTACAATCACTTTACCACCATTTTTCCCTCCTTCATATCCAATATCGATAACGTGATCTGCAATCTTAATAACATCCATGTTATGTTCTATGATTAAGACTGTATTTCCTTTATCTACTAAAGTGTTCAATACTTCTAGAAGTACTCTTATATCTTCAAAATGAAGCCCTGTAGTAGGTTCATCTAAAATATAAAAAGTGTTTCCTGTATCACGCTTAGAAAGTTCTGTAGCGAGTTTAATACGCTGCGCTTCTCCACCTGATAGGGTAGTAGACTGCTGTCCTAAGGTGATATACCCTAAACCGACACTTCGAATCGTTGTTAATTTTCGGAAAATTTTCGGAATGAGTTCAAAGAAATCACAGGCTTCATGTATGGTCATTTCGAGTACATCAGCAATAGATTTTCCTTTATATCGTATTTCTAATGTTTCTCGTGTAAATCGTTTTCCTTGGCAGGTCTCACATTCTACATATACATCGGGTAAAAAATTCATTTCGATTACTCGCAATCCACCACCTTTGCAGGTTTCACAACGTCCACCGGTTACATTGAAACTAAAACGACCAGGCTTATATCCACGGATCATAGCTTCTGGGGTTTTAGCAAATAAGCTTCTAATTTCTGAAAATAGCCCTGTATAGGTAGCTGGATTGGATCTAGGAGTACGCCCGATGGGGGATTGATTGATATCAATTACCTTATCTGCATGGTCTAATCCATCAATACTTTTATAGGGCATTGGTTTTTTTACACCGTTAAAATAATAAGCGTTTAATATAGGATATAGGGTTTCGTTGATCAGGGTAGACTTACCACTACCAGATACTCCTGTAACCGCTATCATTTTTCCTAAAGGAATTGTGATGGAAACATTTTTCAAGTTATTTCCAGTAGCGCCTTTAAGCGTAATGACTTTTCCATTTCCTTTACGTCGTTTTTTAGGAATTTCAATTTCTTTTTGACCACTAATATATTGCGCAGTTAAGGTATCGAAGGTATGCAGCATGCTTGGGGGACCTTGACTAATAATTTCGCCTCCATATTTTCCGGCTTTAGGGCCAATGTCAATAACATGATCTGCTTGTTCGATCATATCTTTATCATGTTCTACAACAATTACGGAATTTCCAATATCTCGTAATTTGAGTAAAGACTGAATCAGCTTTTCATTATCCCGTTGATGTAGTCCAATACTAGGCTCATCCAAGATGTATAATACTCCAACTAATTGTGATCCAATTTGTGTGGCTAGTCGAATGCGCTGTGCTTCTCCACCAGATAAGGATTTACTACTTCGATTTAAGGACAAATACGTAAGTCCAACATCAATCAAGAATTGTAATCGAGTACTAATTTCTTTAATAATCTCTCCTGCAATTTTATGTTGGGTGTCACTAAGGTGTTTTGGTAATTCTTTAAACCACTCCGACAATTCGATACTATCCATTGCAGCTAAGTCTGCAATGTTTTTTGAGTTGACTTTAAAATTAAGGGATTCTTTTCGTAATCGAGACCCATTGCATTCTGGACACGTAATTTCATCCATAAACTCTTTTGCCCATCGTTTTAACGCGGTAGAGTCATTATTTGCAAATGTATTATCGATGAAAGTAACAATGCCTTCAAAATCAATTTTATACGAACGCTTTACGCCTAATGTTTTACTATCTACATCAAACTTTTCCTTTCCTCCGTATAGAATAATATCCATAGCTTCTTTTGGGATAGTATGAATTGGGTCACTGAGCTTAAAATCAAATCGATTTGCAATTAATTCTAATTGTTTAAAAATCCAATTGTTTTTTTGTTCTCCTTGTGGAGCGAGTCCTCCTTTTTGTATCGATATAGCGTCATCAGGAATAACTTTATGTAGCGATACCGTATGAAGATTACCAATACCATTACAATTTGAACAGGCACCTTTTGGAGAATTAAAAGAAAAATTATTAGGCTCTGGGTTTGGATAGGAAATCCCAGATGAAGGACACATTAAATTTCGACTAAAAAAGCGAACTTCCTGAGATTCTTGTTCAATAATCATTAATACATCATCTCCATGATACATGGCTGTATTAATAGATTCCATAAGGCGTTTGGAATGTTCTTGATCATTAGATACTGCTAATCGATCGATTACAATCTCGATATCATGCATTTTATAGCGATCGAGTTTCATGCCTTTAGTAATGTCCTTGATTTCACCATCGGTCCGTACTTTTACAAACCCTTGTTTTGCAATTTGTTCAAATAACTCTCGATAATGCCCTTTTCTAGAGCGTACTACTGGGGATAAGATATTAATTCGTTTTCCTTCAAAATCTTTTAAAATTAAGGCTTTGATTTGTTCATCACTATAACTCACCATTCTCTCACCCGTTTCATAGCTATAGGCATCACTGGCGCGAGCAAACAATAACCGCAGGAAATCATAGATTTCTGTAATGGTTCCTACCGTACTTCGTGGACTTTTACTGGTTGTCTTTTGTTCAATCGCAATTACAGGAGACAACCCATCAATCTTATCAACATCTGGACGTTCGAGACCGCCTAAAAACTGACGTGCATAAGCAGAAAATGTTTCTATATATCGACGTTGGCCTTCGGCATAAATAGTATCAAAAGCTAATGATGATTTTCCAGAACCTGATAGCCCTGTAATCACGACCAATTGATCTCTAGGGATGGTAACGTCTATGTTTTTTAAATTATGAACTCTGGCCCCTAAAACGGTAATGTTTTCTTCTGATTTAATCATATATATATCGCAAGATACAAATGTAGGTATTTTTAGAATTATTGCTATTTCTGATCGCACAAAATAATACTAATTAATATACGATTTTAGCTATGGGGTACCGCATATAAGTCTACAATTCTCGGATTGGAAGTAGTTGCCCGGATTTATATAGTCATTTAAGCTTGTTCAGTATGCTGTATGAAGAATAATAGGAATAGTTTACATGTAAGCAGAAGGAAATAAAATTGTATTTGGTACTATATTATATATAAAAAAAGGGGTAAAACACCCTTTCGCTTTGCAGTAAACACCTAGGTATGTTTGTTAAGGCTACAAGTACATTTGTGGTATAGTATTCACACATTATAAATACAAGAAATTATGAAAACATTGTTTTTACCACTAACATTGATTTCTTTTACGGTATTATGCTTGAGTATTCTGCATGTTGAGAATATTGATACTTTAGAAAGGACTTCTAATACTTTACAAGAAAAACACGAGCAGTATAGACATACTAATGATATCAACAAGGTGTATCAAATCGAAGAAGAAATGACACTCTCAGAATTACAATGAAGAGCGCTTATGACTGATACGCTTCATCATGGTCAATAAACAATGCTTTTAATTCAGGTGTAGGGATCATACATTGTTCTTTTTTACCAAACCACCGGTATCTGTTTTTAGCGACAATATCATAAACCCAATCCCTCAAGAATTTAGGGAATATTAGAAAAAGATAGCCTATTGGATAGAGTCCAGTAAGGTGTCTAGTAATTTGAAGTGCTGCTGTTGATTTAATATAAGACTTCCCTTCTGGGATAATCAATACAATGGAATCTATTGCTTTTATATCCATACTGCGATCCGTCATTATTTTTTGACCAAGAGCACTTTGTAATGATGCATACCGAAATGTATCGTGTTTATCATGTTCAATAATAAAGTTGATAGCACCATGACATAAATTACATATACCATCAAACAGTATGATTTTTTTATCAAGAGGGATCATACTGCAAAGATAAGGAATAGACTATAGAGTACAGAAGTTGGAAAGTGGAGAATAGGGGAAAGAAAATAGAGAATTGTAAGGGTTTCTATTTTCTCTCTGTTCTTTTTTTAATCCACATTGTGGAGTTTAACCCGGATTATGCAGTAGAAAATCTATTACGGCTTGAAACTATTTCAAAACCTATCATATAACTAACTAAGCAACATTTTGATAATCAGCAAGTAACAACTCTGTTTTTTCTTTTAATTTTTCAAGTTGTATTAATCGTTTTTTTAAGTATTCTTCTTTGTTTTTGGTGATATATTGTGGGTTAAAT
>CALFCI010000102.1 GCA_937951135.1 uncultured Aquimarina sp.
TTGCAAAATGCAGAAAATCAATCCCAGAGAATGGCTAGAAGATACCCTGCAACGCATCCCAGATCACAGCATACAAAAATTACAAGAACTACTACCTGGATATCAAGAAAATCTTAACGTGTAGTTGCTCGGATGTTTACATTCAAAATTATTTTAGTACCTTTTCATACATTTAATTCAGTTTTTGAGATACTATGGAAGGTTTTACTTCAAATCATGCTATTATTGGGATTTCCCTTATAATTATTTTATCGTTTTTATTTAATAATATTGCAAAAAAAACCAATATCCCGGCAGTACTGATGCTTATTGTATTAGGTGTAATTGTGCAATATGGGTTACGATTTTTTAATGTGGCAGATACACTTGATTTCTTTCCTGCCTTAGAAATTCTTGGTAAGGTAGGACTGATTATGATTGTTCTAGAGGCTGCACTAGAGTTAAAGTTGGAAAGAGAAAAGTTAATTCCGATTTTAAAATCTTTAGCCATTGCTTTTATAGGGCTAATTGTATCTACATATGCAGCTGCGTTACTTCTTAATTTCTTTATTGATGGAATGTCAATGATGTCAGCATGGTTATATGCAACTCCATTATCTATTTTGTCCAGTGCGATTATTATTCCAAGTGTTTCAGGGCTTAGTGAATTAAAAAAAGAATTTCATGTATACGAAAGTACTTTTTCTGATATTTTAGGGATTATGCTATTTTACTTCCTGAAAGGAGAGTTAGATCCAGAAGGAAATTCAGGTATTGTAGGTTTCGGAATTAATTTTATACTCACTATAATCGTATCTTTTGTATTGAGTTATGCGATGATTTTAATCTTCCAAAAAATAAAGAGTCAAGTCAAACTCTTTTTATTGATCGCGGTATTACTTTTATTATATGCTATAGGGAAAGAAGTACACATGTCATCCTTAATTATTATTTTAATATTTGGATTGGTGATTGCAAATATGAAGTTGTTTTTTAAAGGTAAAATAGAACATTTTTTAGACTATGAAAAAGCAAAAGCGATATACCATGAACTCCATATTATCACTGCAGAAACAGCATTTGTTGTGCGTACTTTATTTTTTGTGATTTTTGGAATTACCATAGTATTATCTTCGCTATTGAGCTTTAAAGTAACTATAATAAGTTCACTAATCATGGTGTCGATTTATATCATTCGTTTAGTGTTACTTCGTATTTTTTTAGGAAAAGATATCAATCCACAAGTTTTTATCGCACCTAGAGGTTTAATTACAGTACTTTTATTTTATACGATTCCTGAAGAAGCTATAATTCCAGGATTTGAACCAGGTATATTACTGTTTGTAATTATAGGAACTAGTTTAATTATGACAGGAGGTATGATTTTAAATTCGAAGAAATCAAATGCTGTTATTCCCATACCACCCATACCAGAAGAAGACGATTCCTTTGATAAAAAATTGGAAAATGAACACGTTGAAGAGCAAGTATTGATAATTGAAGAAGAGGAAGTCGATTCATTACCAAATGAAGAAACTTTTTTAGATGAAGAAGAAGATATGATTTAAACTAAAATTGCATAAAAAACATTGAAAATAAACTTTTTATTTCGTTTATTTTGCCCATATTATAACTTCAAACATAACAGTAGTAATTACTATTGGTATACGTATAATTTTTGTTTTATCTGAACAGAAAATAGTTCAAATTAATTGCCCTAATTTTAGAATCTATCAAAAATATTTACTTTAATACAGTAGTTTTATTACGGTTTTTAAGTATTGATTTCCAGTGATTTGCGAATGTCATATATTTAAAAAAGCTTACTCAATTTCTCATGTTTACTAATGTAATTAAGATTATTTAGTAATTACAAAATTTGTACTCAAATCATCCATTTTTATACATCAAAATGATGATTTATCCGACTATTTTTTATAGATTTAGTTGCAATAGTATAGTATTTCTAAAATCACACAGTTAATTATGAAAATCCTTCACACAAGTATTGAATGTTATCCTATTGCTAAAGTTGGAGGGCTGGCAGATGTTGTTGGCTCATTACCAAAATATCAAAATAGTATAGAAGTAGAGGCAAGCGTAATTCTTCCTTTTTATGATAATGCATATACAAAGCAACAACAGTTTAAAGATCTTTATACAGGATCGATACTAATGAACGATGTTGAGTATCCATATACAATTAGAGAACTGATTTCTGTAAATATTGGATTCCCTTTATATTTAGTATATATAGAAGGACTATTAGATAGGGCAAATGTATATGGGTATGAGGACGATGTTAAACAATATATTGCTTTTCAATTAGTGGTATTGGATTGGAATATTCATACTACAGAGGTTCCAGATGTTATTCATTGTCATGACTATCATACAGGCTTAATTCCTTTCTTGTTACAGCATGCAACTCCTTATGAAAGCATCGCAACAATACCAACAGTGTTAACCATTCATAACGCACAATATCAAGGATGGATGTCTTATGATTATCTTAAGTACTTACCATCATTTAATCATGATGTTATTGGACTTCTAGATTGGGATCATCAAATCAATCCTTTGGCAGCAGCCATTAAATGTGCAGATAGGGTAACTACAGTGTCTCCTAGTTATATGAAAGAGTTGCAACGAAATGCGAATGGTTTAGAAAGTTTATTATCTCATGAGCAGGCAAAATGTGTTGGGATTCTCAATGGGATAGATAAAGAAACATGGAACCCAAATACAGATCCTATGATGGTTAAAAATTATACAGTTCGTACGGTGACTTCTGGGCGAAAAGAAAATAAGAAATGGTTATGTAATCATTTTAATCTTGATGTTGAAAAACCATTATTTGGCTTTATAGGAAGGCTTGTTGGTGAAAAAGGTGCAGAGTTACTACCGGAGATTATTGAGAGTGCAATAGAAAAATTAGCGATTAATATTTTGATTCTAGGATCAGGAAATACCGATACAGAACAACGTTTAGAAGGCCTAAAAGAACGCTATAAAGGTAGTTATAATGCACATATTGGATACGATGAAAAACTATCTCACATTTTATATTCCGGAGTAGATTTTTTATTAATGCCTTCTCGAGTAGAACCTTGTGGATTAAATCAAATGTATGCTTTGCGATACGGATTAATTCCTATTGTGCGCAGAATAGGAGGGCTTAAGGATACTATTATAGATATAGGGGATGATGGATTTGGAATTTGTCATGACCAAGTATCCGTTTATGATGTCGTACATTCAATAGAACGGGGTCTGACGTTATATACTAATCAAAAAGAATTTAAAAGAATACAACAATATATCATGAGTTTAGATTATTCATGGGAAAAATCAGCACAACAATACTTAAATGAATATGAATCTTTAACACAAACACACACAAATGGTTAATAAAAAAGTGATAGCGATTATCTTAGGAGGAGGGCAAGGAAGTAGATTATCTCCATTAACAGAAAACAGATCGAAACCTGCGGTATCGATAGCAGGTAAATACCGTTTAGTGGATATTCCAATATCAAATTGTATTCATTCAGACATTAAGAGAATGTTTGTGCTTACGCAATTCAATTCAGCATCATTAAATAGGCATATCAAGAACACCTATATTTTTAGTTCATTTAGTGACGCATTTGTAGATGTATTAGCAGCAGAGCAAACTCCAGATAATAAAACATGGTTTCAGGGTACAGCAGATGCAGTACGACAATCAATGCATCATGTTATAGAGCATGATTTTGATTATGCGTTGATTTTATCAGGAGATCAGCTATATCATATGGATTTTAATGAGATGGTTGAAGCTCACATTAAAAAAGGAGCAGAGATTTCCATTGCAACAATACCGGTAAAGGCTAAAGAAGCGACAGAATTTGGAATTTTAAAATCGGATGATGAAAACTTTATTTCTTCATTTGTAGAAAAACCAAGTGCAACAGAGTTACCCGGTTGGGAATCAGAAGTAGGAACTGAAATGAAAGCACAAGGCCGAGATTATTTAGCCTCTATGGGGATCTATATATTCAATCGGCAGTTGTTAATTGATCTTTTGTCCAATCCAGAAACTATAGATTTTGGTAAAGAAATTATACCACAGTCTATTCATGATCATAAAGTATTATCGTATCAATATGAAGGATACTGGACAGACATTGGGAACATCGGATCATTTTTTGAGGCCAATATAAGTCTTACCGATGATATTCCTAATTTCAATTTATTTAATAGTCCAAAAGGAATCTTAACGAGACCTCGAATTTTACCACCCTCTAAAGTATCGGGAACGACTATAAACAAAGCGATGATAGCGGAAGGATGTATCATTCAAGCAAAGAGCATAGAACATTCTGTGATCGGAATTCGCTCTAGAATCGGTAAAGAGACCGTGATTAAAAATACATACATGATTGGAAGTAATAAATACCAAGATCTTGATGAGATTAACAGCGATATTGAGAATGGTGTGCCTCCAGTAGGGATAGGAGCGCGCTGTTCTATTAATAATACCATAATAGATAAAGATGCACGTATAGGAAATAATGTGCATATTGAAGGTGGATCACATTTAGAAAATACAGCACAAGATACCTATGTGATTAAAGAAGGTATTGTTGTGATTAGAAATGGGGCAATTATTCCTGATGGTTTTATCTTAAAATAAATATATGAGTAATGTAATAACGCATAGTGTATTTACTGAATTGGATATTTATTTGTTTAAATCAGGAACACATTATAGACTATACGAGAAATTTGGATCTCGTGTTATAGAAGTAGATGGTGTGCAAGGTACGTATTTCGCAGTATGGGCGCCCTCTGCCAAGTCAGTTTCTGTAGTAGGAGACTTTAATTATTGGAATGATGGAGAGCATCCTTTACAAGTACGTTGGGATGCCTCTGGAATATGGGAAGGGTTTATTCCAAACATAGGAAAAGGAACCTTGTATAAGTATAAGATACATTCCGATCATAATGGAGTGCAAACAGAAAAAGCAGATCCTTACGCCCGTAGGTGTGAACACCCTCCTAATACCGCGTCCGTAGTATGGGATGATGACTATAGATGGAAAGATAAAAAATGGATGAAAAAGCGTAAAAAGCATAATGCAATTAATGCGCCTTTTTCTGTATATGAAGTACATCTAGGATCATGGAAAAAAAAGATAGAAGAAAACAGATCACTTTCTTATACTGAACTTGCTGATGATTTGGTAGCCTATGTAAAAGAAATGCAATTTACGCACGTAGAGTTAATGCCTATCATGGAATATCCTTATGATCCTTCATGGGGCTATCAAATTACAGGGTATTTTGCGCCAACATCTCGTTTTGGATATCCTGAAGAGTTTAAGCTACTGGTCGATACACTGCACCAAAATGATATTGGTATTATTTTGGATTGGGTACCTTCTCATTTTCCTGATGATGCACATGGATTAGGTTTCTTTGATGGCTCTTGTGTATATGAACATCCAGATTTAAAAAAGGGATACCATCCCGATTGGAAAAGTTTAATCTTTAATTATGGCCGTAATGAAGTAAAAAGTTTCTTGATTAGTAATGCTGTTTTTTGGCTAGATCAATATCATGCCGATGGATTGCGGGTGGATGCTGTAGCATCGTTATTGTTTTTGGATTACTCTAGAGAAGAAGGAGAATGGGATGCCAATATGTTTGGTGGAAGAGAAAATCTAGAAGCCATTGATTTTATGAAAGCGTTGAATGAAGAGATTTATAGAAGTTTTCCAGATGTACAGAATATTGCAGAAGAATCTACTGCATTTCCGGGAGTCTCAAAACCTACTTTTGTGGATGGTTTAGGATTTGGAATGAAATGGATGATGGGATGGATGCATGATACCTTAGACTATTTTGAAAAAGAACCTATATACAGGAGACATCATCAAAATGATCTAACATTTAGTATGACCTATGCCTTTACTGAAAATTTTATGTTACCATTATCACATGATGAAGTTGTATACGGGAAACGTAGTATTTTAGGTAGAATGCCAGGGGATGATTGGCAAAGATTTGCCAATTTAAGATTACTCTATAGTTATATGTTTACACATCCAGGAACTAATTTATTATTCATGGGAGCCGAGTTTGGACAACACGACGAATGGGATTTTCAAGGCAGTTTAGATTGGCATTTATTAGAATATGAACCACATCAAGGGATTAAACAATTGATCACAGATTTGAATGTTTTATATAGAACACATCCGGTATTGCATGAATTTCAATTTGAGCCATCAGGTTTTGAATGGATTACGTATGATGATCACGAAAATTCTGTAATCAGTTACTTAAGGAAAGGAGATTCTTATGATGATGTATTGATTGTAGTCTGTAATATGACGCCAATACCTCGTGAAGGGTATGAATTAGGAATGCCTATTTCTGGAAAACTTGTAGAGTGTTTTAATAGTGATGCAAAAAAATATAATGGAAGTGGAGTAGGGAATACTAAAAAAGTAACAATACAAAAGAAAGATTATCATTATAGACCTTATGCCGCAAAGATTACAATTCCGCCATTGGGGGTTGTAGTGTTTAAAATAACGAAGTAAATGAAATTATTTAGACTTTTTGGTTTTAATATAACCTATATTATGTATTAGAAGTTATAATGCCTGCCCGCTTAATAAACGGGTAGGTATTTTCCAGTATACAATGTATATTTAATACAGAATAGTGATTTCTTAGTCTTTATAGGTATTTTTTTGTTTCATTACGGCGTTACGAAATAAGAAAAAGACAAAAATTGAGGAATAAAGAACAATCACCTTGTAAATCAAAAAAGATTTACAAGACTTCAATAATGAATGAAGGTAAATAATATGAAATTCTAGATTAGAAACGAAACCATTGAACAATCCATAATTTATGCGAACTATAAGCTTTTCGTGATTTATTATTAACAAAAATTAGAAAAAAGAAAGTAGAAATTCCTATAATAATTGTTATTTTACATGAGAATTTTTTTGACCTTTTAGTTAAAGTTTAGAATTATGGTTTTACCATGCATTATCATTAGTAATCCCTTATTTGGGGTTTTAAGGCTTGTGTATGACAACCATGGAATTTATAAAAAAAAGTGCTAGACACTATCAATAGAAAATACACCGAATATGATTACGAATACAGAATTAGAAATTAAAGGAAATTTATTTCCAAACCAAGTAACCTCTTATTCTCAAAATGTAGATAAAGTTACATTTGTTACAGAGAATGGTGTTATTCTAGAAGTCACGATTAGACGTGGAAGTATAATACGATTTCGGTATGGTACGGATAACGATATGGAAGCTGATTTCTCTTATGCAATTAGTGAAACTGCGGCCAAGGGATATAGTTTGTTAAAGGTAGAAGAGTTTGAAGATGTGTATCAAATTACAACCAAAAAGCTTAAAGTACATGTCGCTAAATCCAACATACAAGTTACGATATTTGATTTGAAAGATGCTATAATTAGTGAAGATGACTGGGGGTTCCATTGGGAGCAAAGTTATGAGTTTGGAGGAGATATCGTAAAGATGAGTAAAAAAGCGCCTCAAGGGGAATGCTATTATGGTCTTGGCGACAAACCGATGCATTTAAATTTGAAAGGGAAACGTATCGAAAATTGGGCTACAGATCAATATGCTTTTGGTAAAGATCAAGATCCTTTATACAAAAGTGTCCCTTTTTATATTGGTATGCATGAGGAATGTGCTTATGGAATTTTCTTTGATAATACATTCCGAACATATTTTGACTTTTGTAATGAACGACGTAATGTGACTAGTTTTTGGGCGCAAGGAGGAGTAATGGATTATTACTTTATCTATGGCCCAGATATGCAAGAAGTAGTAACGCGATATACTGATCTTACAGGAAAGCCGGAATTACCACCATTATGGGCATTGGGATATCACCAATGTAAATGGAGTTATTATCCAGAGAAAAAAGTAAAAGAAGTGACTAGCAAATTTAGAGAACTTCAAATTCCATGTGATGCCATTTATTTGGATATTGATTATATGGAAGGTTTCCGTTGTTTTACGTGGGATAAAGAGCATTTTCCAGACCCAAAACGAATGGTGAAAGAATTGGCAGATGATGGGTTTAAGACTATTGTAATTATTGATCCAGGGATTAAAATTGATAAGGAGTATTGGGTGTATAAAGAAGCTATGGAAAAGGATCTATTCTGTAAACGTGCAGATGGACCTTATATGCGTGGTAAAGTATGGCCAGGAGAGTGTTTCTTTCCAGATTTTACCAATCCAGAAGTTCGCGAATGGTGGGCAGGATTGTTTAAAGAGATTATTCACGATATCGGAGTGAGAGGAGTATGGAATGATATGAATGAGCCAGCGGTTATGGATGTACCAGGTAAAACATTTCCGGATGATGTGCGTCATGATTATGATGGTCATCCATGTAGTCATAGAAAAGCGCATAATATTTATGGAACACAGATGGCTAGGGCAACCTATGAGGGTATCAAACGTTTTGCATATCCAAAACGACCTTTTGTAATTACACGATCAGCATACTCTGGAGCACAACGGTATACTTCTTCTTGGACGGGTGATAATATTGCAACATGGGAACACCTATGGATAGCAAATATCCAAGCGCAACGTATGAGCATGAGTGGAATGTCATTTACAGGAAGTGATATAGGAGGGTTTGCAGAGCAACCCACAGGAGAATTATATGCACGATGGATCCAATTAGGAGTATTTCACCCTTTTTGTAGAACACACTCTTCTGGGGATCATGGGAATCAAGAACCTTGGATGTTTGGGGAAGAGGTTATTGATGTTACTCGAAAGTTTATTGAACTTAGATACCAATTGTTACCGTATTTATATACCATGTTTTGGGAATATGCAGAAGAAGGAATTCCAATGCTAAAATCCCTAGTGCTTTTTGATCAAAAGGATCCACAAACGCACTATAGAACGGATGAATTTATTTTTGGAAATCAAATTTTAGTATGTCCAATATTAGAACCAAATGCTAGGGGAAGACGCATGTACATCCCAGGAGGAGAATGGTATAACTATTGGACTCATGAAAAAGTAACTGGTGGGAAAGAATCTTGGGTAGATGCAGATTTAGATTCCTTACCAATTTTTGTGCAGGAAGGAGCGATTATTCCGAAATACCCAATACAACAATATGTAGGTGAAAAAACAATAGACGAATTAAAGCTTGAAGTCTATTATAAAGTAGGAAAACAAGTTTCCAAAGTTTATGAAGATGAGCAAGACGGATATGATTATGCTAAAGGAAGATTTAGTTTAAGAAACTTTTCATTTACAGGAAAAGAAAACGAAGTTATTGTGCAACAGCATAAAACAGGAACGTATCTTACAGAGTATGATATGATGCGGATTCAGTTTATAGGATTGCCATCTAAAATTACGGTCATAGAATTTGATAACGTAGTAGTTCCATTAGAAGGAATGCAATATGATGAGGAAACACAGACTATTGTAGTGCCTAAAAACTTTACAGAATTACATATATCATTAGAGGTGAATTAATCAATGAAGCTTTTCAAAGTTGCATCATTACTTTGTGATCCAGGCCTATTAGGTTTCGAAACCTAGTAGGTCTAACAGAGTACCTAGTGATAAAATAAGAGTATCAGTAATTTAAAATGGATATACTATTTTTTGTGATCTACTTAGACAATTTATAGATAATTTTTTCGCATATCAAATAGTTTACTATTAAGAATTACGATTTCAGATTTTAAAATCTGAAATCTAAAATCTAAAATCGTAAATTGTATTAGATGGATTTTGAAGTAATTTTGGGTATGATTTTTTTTAATGCATAATTTAGATTTAAATTAGGGAATTTTAGTTTTTTATTTATCTTCGCATAAAAAAAATATTTTGTCCTATACTAAAAAAGTACTTTTCCTTATATTTTCAGTTATTATATTTCATGTTTCTCAAGCACAATGTAATCGTACACAAGATATTTCTATATGTGCAATGGAGACTATAGATTCTGATACAGGTACTCCTGAACCTGATGGTGTTATTAATTTATATGATGAATATACAACCGCGACAGGTTTAACTGTTCAAGCAGGAACATGGTCTGTTGATCCAAGATTTGCTGTAGCTTTAGACGGAAGTACAGGTAACGTTTCTCTTTGGGCATTGCGAAATGCAACACAAATTACAAACCCGAATGATTATGTTTTTGAATTACGTAATACAGACTGTGGAACTGATGTAGCCTTAACAATTCGTTTAATTTTAGGCCCATATTCGGGAGTAGCATTACCACCTTTTGGGACCAATAGCGTAAATATTGAAATATGTGATGAAGAACTTTTAAATTTGTTTAATACGTTAGTTTCTGATGATGCAATACCTCCACCACATCTTAATGGAGAATGGACATATACTGGTGCTAGTAGCAGTTTTCAGGGAATCACAAATTCAATTTTTTTAGCAGATATTCCATATAATGAGGGACTTCCTTTAGTAGATCAAGAGGTTTTTGAGGTAACATATACTGTTGCTGGAGTTACGCCATGTGCTCCTTCCCAATCCACAACAATTAGAATTTCGGTAGTTAATCAGGTAGACGCGGGTATCCCAGCTACGATAGATATTTGTGAAGACACATTATTGGCCGGAACGTATGATGCAGATATTAACCTTAGAGACGATCAGTACTTAATAGATGAAAATGTAGAAGGGATTTGGTTGTCAGATCAAGATCTTACTGGTCAACTAACTAATGAACAAGATTCTTTTATCAATTTGAGAGCAGTATATGATAACCTTATTGATTCAGGAAATAATCTCAGATTTGGATGTGAATCATTTGATTATACTTATAAAGTAGAACAACGTTCAGGTGTTTGTGGAGATAGAGAGAGTACAATTGTATTTAACATGTACGAGCAGTTACGTCCTTTTAATCAAACGGTTTCAACACCTCGTGTTTGTGCAAATGATAGTGGTAACACTACCTCCAATTTATTTGATTTATTATCTTTTACAACAGAAGGAAGTACCGGCTTTATTTACGATACAGATTGTTATGTAAACTGGAGGTTAGTTTCGGGGCCTTCAGATTTAGGAATAATAACACAAACTAAATTAGATGTATTACCTGATTCAGATTGTACAAATACAAGTGTACATTTAGGAACTGTAACAACATTAGGTGCTTCACCAGGTATCTATACATTTGAATATGGTGTAAGTCCAGAAATTAATTGTCAAAGTTCAGTACGTTGTGATCCTTTTGCTTCTATAGGTGATCCGGGGTACTGCGAGACAGTATGTAATATCCTTACAGCAACGGTAACTATAGAAATTTTAGGGTTTGATTACGCAGGAGAAGATACGAGTGTAGGCTTTTGTGAAACTGCTGGAACAATAGATCTTAGAAGTGTTTTAGGTACCAATGGTACGGCAATAACAGCAACAGGGATATGGACTGACGCATTAGGTGCTACTATTAATAACACATTTACGATTCCAATATTACCAGCTCCAGAAACCTTTAATTTTACCTATACCACAACTAGTAGTGATGGTTGTATCGATACAGCAGCACTAGCATTAACCATCAGCCCACTAGCAGGTGCGGGTATTGCAGAAGATACGACTGTAGTTTGTGCAAATAATCGTACAATCACTTTATTTGATCAACTAACAGGAAATCCAAATAACACAGGAATCTGGACAGGTCCCAATGGATATACCTCTCCAGATCATTTAGGGGTTTTTGAAGAAAATAATATCAGTTTACCTGTTTTAGGAGAAGGAGCATACATCTATACTGTTTTAGGCAGTTCTGAATGTGCTTTTGATGATAAAACAACACTGAATATTACTATTGTTGAACCTGTAGATATTGGTAATGATCGTAGTGAGACATTCTGTAAGCTAGATGGACGTGTCAATTTATTTTCCTTATTGGATAGAGATACCAATAGAACTGGTACTTTTGAAGACACCAATGCTACCGGAGCATTAGCTGCTGATGGTGTGGTAGAATTTGAAAGTTTAACCAATGGTATTTATGATTTCAGATATGTTGTGAATAATACACCACCTTGTGTGGAATCATCACTTACCGTATCTGTTCAAATTGTAGATTTACCAATCCCTAATGTATCCAATCAAGAGTTTTGTATTTTAGATGGAAAACAACTAGACGATGTCGTAGTTGATGTTTTAAATTATAATTGGTATGAAACTTTAGAAAGCACCACTCCGATACTCAATAATCCATTGTTATTTGATGAGCAGGTATATTACATCGCCAATGTAGATATAGATAATTGTGAATCCGAACGATTAGCAGTTCAGATAAATATTTTGAATACAGGCGAACGTTCTAGTACTGGAGAATTGTGTACGATTGAATTTCAAGATGGTGTATCACCCAATGGAGATATTCAGAATGATACTTTCGATCTCAATATAGAAGAACGATTTAATATCCCAATAGCATTTCCTGATTTTGAACTTAAGATTTTTAATAGATATGGTACGCCTGTATATACAGGAAATCAAAATACAGAAGAGTTTAGAGGAGAAAGTAATTTGTCTATTCGATTAGGAGATGATCTTCCTTCAGGAACTTATTTTTACATTTTCGAACCTAATTTTGAAAATAATTTACCAATCCAAGGTAGTTTTTACCTCAGCAGATAATCAGTTTATGAAATTTAGATTTATTTTAAGTACCCTTATGATTTGCTGCTGTTTATCTTATGCACAGCAAGACCCACAGTATTCTCAATATATGTATAATATGGGTACAGTGAACCCTGCTTATGTAAATGGAGAACAAGGGTTGATTTCTACAGGGGTGTTGTTTCGAAAACAATGGACTGGAATAGAAGGATCTCCTCAAACAGCAAATGTATTTGCTAAAATTCCAATTACAGAAAAAATAGAACTTGGGGTCAATTATGTAAATGATAAAGTAGGAGATGCTATCGCAATACAGAATCATTTTTTCAACATTGATTTTTCATACATTACTCGAATTACAGATCAGTTTCGATTGTCCTATGGACTAAAAGCAGGAATCAATAGCTTCGCTATAGACCCATCAAGATCGAATGTAGCAGATGATCCCGCATTTTCTGGAAATACATCAAATTTTGATTTAACTATAGGAGCCGGGTTATTTTTATTCTCTCATAATTTTTATGCAGGAATATCATCTCCGAATCTATTGCCTAGTGATGCCGAGATTAATGGGATTGGAGTATCAGAATCCAAAACACATATTTATGGAGTTTCGGGTTATATTTTTGATGTAGCCGATAATGTACGTTTAAAACCCTCAATAGTCATTAAGCAAGTAATTGATTCTCCTATGACTTTTGATGTTTCACTAAACTCTTTATTATATGAACGTTTTGAATTGGGGGTGTCTTATCGTTATGAGGATGCATTTGTAGCCTTAGCGGGTATTCATATTATACCCAATCTTATGGTAGGATATGCGTATGATTTTAGTACGAGTGACCTTAGGGGATATAATAATGGAAGTCACGAAATTATACTACTGTATAACTTTGACTTACTTAAATTAGGAAACAAATACACTTCTCCTAGATTTTTCTAGCGGATGAAACAAGTCGTGACAAAATTTTTGTTGTATACTAAAATAATAAGTTGGCGAGTTTGATACTGATCTATATCAGCACAAGCGTGACCTCTAAAACAATATACAAATACATGAAATACCTAAACATTATAGTTTTATTAGTTATAGTATTGAGTACTCAATGTACAATTGCACAAAAAAAGAGTAGAGGAGATCGGTTTTTTGATAATGGAGATTATCAGAATGCAGCACTGCAATACGAACAAGAGTTAAATCGAGAGGGGAATACCAAACATTTATTGCAACAAATAAGTGTATGCTATTACAACATATTTCAGTTTAGAACAGCATATAGATATCTAAAATCACTGACTTCAGGTCGGTTTTATGAGAAAGATAAGGGTTATGATAATGCATTTAATTTTAAGATGTACCATGTTTTATCTGCTTTAGGAGAGTACGAAAAGTCACTTACTTTTTTAGATAAATATACCATCAATAACACCACTGTAGGGATTGATAAAATGGATGCTATTGAGATTATCGAAGCGTTTAAATTGAAAGATGACGACTATACCATTGAAAATGCAGGTTTTAATTCAAAAGAAGCAGCAGAGTTTGGAGCGATAAAAAGAGATAGTATTATTTATTTTACTACCGATAGAAAACCATATCATGCTACCGATAAGAAATACAATTGGACACACCGTTCTTTTTTAGATATTTATCAAGTTTCAGTAGATGAAAATAATGTCCCAAAAGATCAGCCCAAACCCATAAGTAAAAAGATCAATTCAAAATTGCACGAAGGTAATTTTTGTTTCAGTAGTGACGGAAATACGATGTATTTTTCTAAAAGTAATTCTGAAAAAGGGAAAAAGAAATTCGACAGCATTCGCAATAATGCTATTCATCTCTATAAATCAACACAACTTGATAGCGTGTGGAGTACTCCAGAAAAATTACCATTCAATGATGTAAGCTATTCTGTAGAGCATCCAGTATTAAACTTTGAAGGGACACGATTGTATTTTGCATCCAATATGCCAGGTGGTTTTGGTGGTTTTGATTTGTATTATGTTGATATCTTAGGAAAGAATACGTATGGAGATCCGGTTAACTTAGGACCTACTATAAATACAGAACATCGGGAGCAGTTTCCTTTTGTATCAAAAGAAGAACACCTATTTTTTTCCTCTAATGGGCATTTGGGATTAGGAATGATGGATGTTTTTGTGTCCGAACTCAAAGAAGAAGGATTTACCCAACCCGTAAATTTAGGAGCGCCAATAAATTCTAGATTTGATGATTTTTCATTAAGCTATTATAATGATACCGATGGCTTTTTTGCATCCAATAGGAATAAAGTGAATGATGATGTATATAGTTTTTCTCAAATAGGGCCTATTTTTAGAAAAACATACACTACCCGTTTTGAAGTTCGTGATTTTAAAACAGAGAGGTATATTCCAAATGCAAACGTAGGACTGTATACCACAAAAATAAATAAAGAAGAAATATATAAAAACACATTAGATTCGATTGGAGGGTTTACAGTATCCATATTTCCTGGCGCCTATGAGTTTACAGCAGAAGCCAGTGGGTATTCATCTAAAACGAATGTGGTACGTGTAAAAGAGCGTGAAGAAGAAACTTATATTATCTACTTAGAGAAAGAAAGTGGAATAACCATTATAAAACCAGATGAACCAGCAGTAACACTTCCGACAAAAGGTCCTAAAGGAAAGGAAACACTTACCTCAGAGCAAATGAGAGCGATGTTACTAGCAGATACATTTGGCCCTCCGGTGATTGAGAAAAATGGAAAGTTGTATTTTGATTTACCACCCATCTATTTTGATTATGATAAATGGAATATTAGAGCAGATTCTAAAAAAGTATTGGATGAGTTTGCATTAAAATTAGACAAATATAAATCCGTTCATATTCACATTAGTTCACATACAGATAAACGAGGGTCAGATAACTACAATAAAGTATTATCTGAAAAACGAGCAGAATCAAGTAGGAATTATTTAGCACTTGAAGGATATGTAAATGCAAGACGAATGGAGTTTGATGGCTTTGGAGAATCACAACCTTTAATTGATTGCAAAGACCACGAATGTTCCGAGGCTGAACATCAAATTAATAGACGGAGTGAATTTGAGATTACGAAGTACTAGAAAGTGTTCCGATTTTTGAGTTACGAAATATGTTTTTTTTTCTTTAAAAGTGTATAGTGAACTTAGAATGTAAGTAGTGTAGTAGTGTTTTTAGACCTGTCTACTGCCAAGGTAGATGTTTACTAAATTTTTGTACCACCTAACAAACGTTTTTGGAATTTTATACTTTTACGCTTAAAGTACCTTAGGTACGTTTATTTGTAGCTTTGAAGATAAATACTTTTGTTTTACGAAGAATAAATCGTATTTTCGCAGCCCTTTTTAATGGATAAGAGAATAGAAAAGGGTAACTCATTTATTTCTAACACTTCTGTGAGGTTTTCATATAAAATTCTCGGACACTACAGAATACAAATTTAATCTTCAATGTCTGAAGAAACAAAAAACACAGCCGTTCAGGAAGTAGAGGCTCCAAAAGCTGCAATCGCAGTGTCTCCACAACAAGAAAATCCTGAGCAATTTCTAAAAGAATTTAACTGGCACAACTACGAAGAAGGAATTGATCCTATCGAAGATGAAAAGTTGGAAGAATTCGAAAAACTAGTTGCAGAAAATTTCGTTGATACTTTAAATGATGAAGTAGTGATGGGTACCGTAATTAACCTTACAGACCGTGATGCTATTATCGATATTAATGCAAAGAGTGAAGGTGTAATCTCATTAAACGAATTCCGGTATAACCCAGACTTAAAAGTAGGGGATAAGGTTGAAGTTTTAATTGATGTACGTGAGGATGCAACAGGTCAATTGATCTTGTCGCACCGTAAAGCTCGTGTAATCAAAGCGTGGGATCGCGTTAACAATGCACACGATACAGGTGAAATCGTAAATGGTTTTGTGAAATGCAGAACTAAAGGAGGAATGATCGTAGATGTATTTGGTATAGAAGCATTCTTACCAGGTTCTCAAATTGATGTGAAGCCTATCCGTGATTATGATGCGTATGTAGGAAAAACAATGGAATTCAAAGTGGTTAAAATTAACCATGAATTCAAGAATGTTGTTGTATCGCATAAAGCGTTAATCGAAGCAGATATCGAAGAGCAGAAAAAAGAGATCATTGGTCAATTAGAAAAAGGTCAAGTATTAGAAGGTACAGTTAAGAATATTACTTCTTACGGTGTATTTGTAGATCTTGGTGGTGTAGATGGATTAATCCACATTACAGATCTTTCTTGGTCTAGAATCAATCACCCTAATGAGATTGTAGAATTAGATCAAAAATTAAACGTGGTAATCTTAGACTTTGATGAGGCTAAGACGCGTATCCAATTAGGATTGAAGCAGTTAAAAGCACACCCATGGGAAGCGTTAACGCAAGAGACTAAAATTGGAGATAAAGTAAAAGGTAAGGTAGTTGTAATCGCTGATTACGGTGCATTTATTGAAGTAGAAGAAGGTGTTGAAGGATTAATTCACGTATCTGAAATGTCTTGGTCTACACATTTACGCTCTGCTCAAGATTT
>CALFCI010000103.1 GCA_937951135.1 uncultured Aquimarina sp.
GCCGCTACAGTATCCGCACGTTCCGAATAGGTAAACACATGTAAGTATGAAATATCCAAATTAGATAAAAAGTGATACGTATCTAAAAAATGATCATCCGTTTCTCCAGGAAAACCTACAATAACGTCCACACCAATACAAGCATTTGGCATTACACTTTTAATTTTAGCCACGCGTTCGATATACAAATCTGTCATATACCGACGACGCATCAATTTTAAAATCTCATCATTTCCCGATTGCAATGGAATATGAAAATGCGGAACAAAAGCTTTAGATTGTGCCACAAATTCAATCGTTTCATTCTTTAATAAATTGGGTTCTATCGATGATATTCGCAATCGATGTATGCCTGCTACGGTATCTAAAGCTTGCACCAATTCAAAAAAAGTATGCGCATGTTTTTTATTGCCAAACTCTCCCTTTCCATAATCCCCGATATTAACACCAGTGAGCACAATTTCTTTAATTCCTTGTTCAGAAATCTCCTTAGCATTACGCAATACATTTTCTAAAGTATCACTTCTGGAAATCCCTCTGGCTAAAGGGATCGTACAATAGGTACATTTATAATCACAACCGTCTTGCACTTTCAAAAAGGCACGCGTACGATCGCCTACAGAATAACTTCCTACATAAAAATTGGCATCTTCAATGGCACAAGAATGAATTTCACCCTGTTCATGTTTAGAAAGATCCGTAATATATTCGGTAATCTTAAATTTTTCTGTAGCACCCAATACCAGATCTACACCATCCACGGCAATCAACTCTTCCGGTTTTAACTGGGCATAGCACCCTACTGCCGCAACAAAGGCTTCAGGATTTAACTTTTGTGCTTGTTTAACAATAGTTTTAAACCGTTTATCTGCATTTTCAGTAACCGAACACGTGTTGACTACATACATATCTGCAGTTTCTGTAAACTCCACACGATCAAAACCTTCATCCGTAAAACTTCTGGCAATCGTGGCTGTTTCTGAAAAATTTAATTTACAACCTAAGGTATAAAAAGCAACTTTTTTTCTATTCATGTTGGAGTCTTTCCGTATCTTCTTAAATTTACAACTGCTAGTAAGATACTGGCCGACAAAGATACCAACAATAATTCGTTTACTAAAATTGAAAACAAAACTCGTTTACCCCACAGTGCATTGTATTGCAGCAACTTACCTATTAACACTACTCTTATCCTGTGGAAATTCTATGGATAAAAAGCGAGATCATCTTGTGTTTCGATACAATGAACACCATAACATCGCTTCTTTAGACCCTGCCTTTGCCAGAGACATGCAGACCATATGGGCTACCAATCAATTATTCAATGGCTTAACACAACTAGATGACACATTAGCCATTCAACCCGATATTGCCAAACAGTGGACTATTTCTGAAGACGCCTTAACCTATACCTTTACACTAAGAGAAGATGTTACGTTTCACAAGCATCCACAATTTCAAACCAAAGACAGTACTCGCTATGTAACGGCTCAAGATTTTGTCTATAGTTTTAATCGACTAACCGATCCCAAAACGGCTTCTCCAGGCAATTGGGTATTGCAAAATGTAGCGTCATATAACGCGATAGACAAGCACACCTTAGTCATTACATTACAAAAACCTTTCCCTGCTTTTTTAGGACTTCTCAGCATGCGATACTGCTCCGTAGTTCCTCAAGAAATTGTGGAGCATTACAAAGACGGTTTTAGAGCCCACCCTATTGGTACCGGACCTTTTCAATTTAAACTTTGGGAAGAAAATGTAAAATTAGTTTTTCGTAAAAACAATGCCTATCATGAAAAAGACAGTCTTGGAAATTCACTTCCATATTTAGAAGCGGTAGCCATTACTTTTTTACCCGATAAGCAAAGTGAATTCTTACAATTTGCAAAAGGAAAAATCGATCTTTTAAATAGCCTAGATGCTTCTTACAAAGATGAGCTACTCACCCCTACAGGACAATTAAGACCAAAATATAGTGACCAAATTAACATCACTAAAGGGGCATACTTAAATACCGAGTACCTAGGATTATATATGGATAGTGAGCATAATGAAATTCAATCCAAAACCTTAAGAAAGGCAATCAACTATGGTTTTGATCGACAAAAAATGATCACCTATTTAAAAAACGGAATCGGCACACCCGCAATACATGGGTTTATTCCTAAAGGATTGCCCGGATACAACCAGCAAGAAGGATATTCTTACCAACCCGAAAAAGCAAAACAGCTTATTCATCAGTATATAAAGGAAACAGGGAACACCAACCCTAAAATCACAATCACCACCGATGGAAACTATTTAAGCATCTGTGAATTTATTCAAAGAGAACTCGAGAAGATAGGAGTCAACATTACCATAGACGTACTCCCCTCGGCGACAATAAGAGAACAGAAATGGAGCGGAAAACTCGATGTATTTAGAGCCAGTTGGATTGCCGATTATCCTGATGCTGAAAATTTCCTATCCCCTTATTACAGTAAAAATCACACCCCTAATGGGCCTAACTATACCCATTTTAAAAATGCGACTTTCGATAGCTTATACCAATCTAGCTTTTCGATTCCCGATCCAAAACAAAGAGAACAACAATACATCAAAATGGATTCTATTCTAATTGCAGAAGCTCCTATTGTACCGTTATATTATGATCAAGTAGTGAAATTTACACAAAAAACTGTTAAAGGATTAACCCCAAATCCTCAAGATTTCTTAGTTCTTAAGAGAGTATCAAAATCGATTAAATAATAAAAAAATAGGGTAAAATGATTTTAATCGTTAAAAAATGGTTTTAATCGAATATTTTAAATATATTCGCACTGTTTTAAATTTAAAAATATTCCCTATACTATGAAAAAAATTAACGTATACCTACTAGCAACCTTCTGCGCTACACTTATAGCCTGTAGTGATGATGATTCTTCAACAGCAAACAATAATGATGCAGTAATCAATGCATTAGAAGACGCTGAGCTTTCTGCTACCACTGTATCTAGCAATATTACTATTGAAAATGCAACAAAAGAAACAGGAAACCCTCCTAGCCCTACAGGATCACTACCTTTTACTGTAAGTGAAACCGAACAATCGGCATTCTTAAACAGTGGTTTCAATATTACAATTCCACAATCAGCCGCAGGAGCATACCTACAAATTAAAGGAAATGATGGAACATTAGCTTCAGAATATTATGACATTAAAAATGGTTTTAGCTTTAGCCCTAATAAACACACTTTACTAAAGAACAACCAAACTACAACACGTAAAGATGGCGATACTAATGAAATAGAAGTTGATTTCGGAGCAGAAATAACACCTGGGCAGTTTTGTTACGCAATCTGTATCTATGATACTGAAGGAAACATTAGCCAACCACAAGAGGTATGCGTAGAAGTAGAAGCTTGGGGCGGTAATACTGCAATAGCAGGTACTTGGAACTTTGTTAAGTCTGAATATTCATATGCAGGAACTTCTTACCTTGATACTAATATCGCTGGTGTAGAAAGTTGCAATAATAGTAATACTATCGTAATATGCGATAATGAAACAGAAATCGAAATCGAAAATGCATACTGTGATACTACAGCTTTTTTAACTCTAGTATTAAATGCTGATGGCACATACCGATATGATAGTGAAAGTACATCTAACAATTTTGATTACGACCTAAGTACAACAAACTGTGAAGCTACATTTGGCACTGAGGAAACCAGTACCGAATACTCTACGGGGAATTGGGCTTATGATGAAGAAGAAAATAAATTTACTTTGGTTGAATTTGAGTATTTTGATTCTTCAGAAAATGATGGTGTTGCAGAAGTGTATGAAGATGGATATTTAGCCTTCGATGGATCGCTTACACTTACAGAAAGCACATTCTCTCTATATGAAGAATCTTTATATCAAGGAGAAACAGAAACTTCAAAAATTGATTTTAAAAGATAACTAAAATCTTAAATTGTTAAAAACAGCCTGTTTGAAAAGCTTTTCAAACAGGCTGTTTCCATATCCATTACCCCTCAATCAGCTCCGCTCTCTTTGGGAGCCAATTGCCGTGAGGGTGGCTTCATAATACCAAAGAAAGATTTTTTGTCCTGAGTCTTGTCTCTTGGCTCTAATAGCATAGCGCGAGTCTAGTATCTAAATAATGTATACCATAGTATACTAATTTAACGATAGCATTACGATTCATACCCCTTACGCCAAACCGCTGTTTCTTCAAACACATGGTTTAAAATCGCTTCATCGTTTTCTGTAAATTCCAACGTACGTCGACCCATCACTACTTTAGCCACTTCAAATGCTTTTTTAGTCAAATAAGTAACAAAGCCTCCACTACCTCCCCAACTATAGCTAGGAATAAAATTACGAGGAAAACCACCTCCAAAAATATTAGCATTCACACCCACAACTGTACCTGTATTAAACATCGTGTTGATACCACATTTAGAATGATCCCCCATCATTAAGCCACAAAACTGCAATCCAGTTTTTGCAAACCCTTCAGTTTCGTAACTCCATAAACGCACAGGCGCATAATTATTTTTTAAATTCGAAGTATTCGTATCTGCACCCAGGTTACACCACTCTCCTATAACCGTATTTCCTATAAAACCATCATGTCCTTTATTTGAATATCCAAAAATCACCGAATTACTCACTTCACCCCCAACCTTAGAGTATGGGCCTATAGTGGTACCTCCATAAATCTTGGCGCCCATTTTTACAGTAGCATAATCACATAAAGCAAAAGGACCTCTAATCATACTCCCCTCCATAACAACAGCATCCGATCCTATATATATTGGACCATCACTAGCATTAAGAATTGCACATTCGACTACTGCACCCTCTGCTATAAATATTTGATCTCCACCAATAACGGTATTCGTCTTAGAAAGCGATTGACTTTCTATTTCTGCTGTTAAACGAGTAAAATCCTCTCGAATCGATTGCTCATTCTTTGCAAAAATATCCCAAGTATTCTTAATCGTCAATACTGCTCCGTCAAATAAAAAAATATCATACGCATCAAAATCTACCTCCTGATCTTCTTTAACATAAAAAGCAATAGGCTCCTCTTCATAAAAAATAGCCTGCTGGGGTTGTAAATGTTGAATCATTTCTACCAACCCTTCTGAAGGCAAAAAAGAAGCGCTAATCATAATATTATCTTCCAACTCTATCAAGGGGTACGCTTCACTCAAGTAATCTTCGGTTACTGTAGTCGTCGTATACCCTAAATAAGATTCCCACTTTTCTCGAATAGTTTGAATCCCTACTCTAATATCCGCTACGGGTCTAGTAAAAGTAAATGGCAATAACGCATTACGCGAAGGACCATCAAAAAGTATATAGTTCATAGGCTAAAAATTGGAAGTTAAAGATAAAAATAAAAGAGGAAAAAGAATAAAGATAACGTGTTTCTTAAAAAAACAGACGCTAATGATAAGTTCCTACTAAATAAACCAACTCATTTTGATATTCTTTTGCCCTTAAAATGCAAAAAGCCTCTCTAGAAAGAAAGGCTTTATATACTATATCGATAAAAATCAGGAAATTATTTCTTGAATTTCGCGTATTTGTTTTTGAATTTATCGATTCTACCTGCAGTATCGATAAGTTTCGATTTTCCTGTGTAAAAAGGATGAGAAGTTCTTGAGATCTCTAATTTTACTAAAGGATATTGTACTCCGTCAACCTCTAGTGTTTCCTTCGTATTTGCTGTAGATTTTGTTAAAAAAACATCATCATTAGACATATCTTTAAAAGCTACTAATCTATAATTCTCTGGGTGAATATCTTTTCTCATTACGTGAACATCTTTATTTTTTCGAAATGCAAATTTAATCATATTCTTTAATTTAACAAGGGTAAACTTATTTTTTATTCATTTTCTTTTAAACTTAGTTAACATTAACAGTACTGCATCCGTTTTACTATCTTTGTATGCCTTATTCCAAAAAGGAATTTGGAAAATATAAAAGATACATCAATATGGTAGCAGTAATTTCTACTAAACAATATAATATTACATACGGAATGCTCTTAGGAACTTCTATAGTTACTATTGGTATCCTAATGTATTATATGGAGTATTTATATGCTCCTCCTGCTATTTTTTTACCCATTAGATTAATACTGCCAATTCTCATCATATCTTTTGGGATTTGGAAATATAAAAATGATATTGAAACTCCGTTATCTTGGAATGATGCTTTAAAAGTAGGTATTGGAATCGCATTAATCGCTGGAATCATTGAGGCTTCTTGGGAAATAATACTCAGCCAATATCTAGTACCCGATCATATGGATAAGATGTTAGCATTACAAAAAGAAGGACTACACCAACAACAAAATCTTTCCGAAGAACAAATTAAGAATAGCATTGAGTTATCTAAAAAGTTAAGTGGCCCTTTATTTACCATCCCTTTATCCTTAATTAAATCTTTATTTTTTGGTTTTATCATTTCAGCAGTAGCTGGTGCGATCATGCAAAACAAACAAAAACGATAGCATACATATTTATGGATATATCTATAATCATACCTTTACTCAATGAACAAGAGTCTATAGCAGAGTTATATGACTGGATTATTGTAGTATTACAAAAACAAGGCTATAGCTATGAAATCCTATTTATTGACGACGGTAGTACAGACAATTCATGGGATATCATCACAGACATATCCAATAAAGATGTAAATGTAAAAGGAATTCGATTTCTAAAAAACTTTGGAAAATCACAAGCTTTACATGCGGGGTTTGAAGCCGTACAAGGTAATGTTGTCATTACAATGGATGCCGACTTACAAGACAGCCCTGAAGAGATCCCAGAGTTATACCGATTAATCCATATAGAAAATTTTGATTTAATATCCGGTTGGAAAAAAAAGAGATACGACTCTATACTTGCCAAAAATTTACCTTCCAAAGTATTTAATGCGGCGGCCAGAAAAACCTCTGGAGTAAAACTACACGATTTCAATTGTGGCTTAAAAGCCTATAAAAATAAAGTCGTAAAACATATCGATGTCCATGGAGAAATGCATCGATACATTCCTGTGCTTGCCAAAAATGCTGGATTTACAAATATTGGTGAAAAAGTAGTCGTACACCAAGCGCGCAAGTATGGAACAACCAAATTCGGAATGAATCGTTTTATAAATGGATTCTTAGATTTGATTACAATATGGTTCATGTCTAGATTTGGACGCAGACCAATGCACTTTTTTGGCCTTATTGGCACAATACTATTTATTATAGGATTTAGCTTTTCATTATACCTAGGAATTGATAAATTATGTATTGATACCACAGGGAGACTTATTGCACAACGACCAGAGTTTTATATTGCATTAACAGCAATGATACTAGGTACACAGTTTTTTCTTGCTGGATTTTTAGGAGAAATTGTAATGACTACAAAACGAAATAAAAAACGATATTATATTGAAGCTAAAATCCATCTTTAACCATAAACAAAATACCCCCATTTAATAGTATTACGGACTTAAAAAACACTTTCATGCAAATCACAAATAGCACAATACAGGCAAGAATCGAAGAATGGCTAACTCCTGTTTTTGATGTAACTACTCAAGAAAACATTAAAGCACTACAACAAAATGACCAAAGTGAACTTCAAGAAAGCTTCTATAAAGATTTAGAATTTGGAACCGGAGGTATGCGTGGTATAATGGGAGTCGGTACCAATCGAATTAACAAATACACCTTAGGCAAAAGTACACAAGGACTTAGTAATTGTCTACAAACTCAATTTAAAGGGGAACAAATCAAAGCAGTAATCGCTTATGATTGTCGCCATAATAGTGATACGCTTGCGCAAACCGTAGCAGATGTTTTTTCTGCAAATGGCATTAAAGTGTATTTATTTTCTAGCCTAAGAGCAACTCCAGAATTATCATTTGCAGTAAAAGAATTAGGCTGTCATTGTGGTATCGTACTTACAGCAAGTCACAATCCACCAGAGTACAATGGGTATAAAGTATATTGGCAAGATGGAGGACAATTAGTACCCCCTGAAGATGAAAAGGTAATTAACGAAATTAATGCATTGCAATATTCCGAAGTGAAATTTGATGCAAACCCGGCACTCATTCAGAAAATAGATGAAGAAATTGATACTGTTTTTATCGATCAAAGTGTAAAAAATGGAGCTGTTGGAGCTACACAAAAAGCCAAAGATGATATCTCAATAGTATTTACATCCTTACATGGAACGTCAATTACCGCCGTACCTGAAACCTTAAAAAGAGCAGGATATACCAATGTACATATTGTAGAAGAACAAGCAGTGCCAAATGGTGATTTTCCAACAGTAGCCTCCCCTAACCCAGAAGAACCAGAAGCCTTAAAAATGGCATTAGACCTTGCAAATACTGTAAATGCAGATATTGTCATTGGTACAGATCCGGATTGTGATCGTTTAGGCATCGCAGTTCGAAATTCAAAAGGAGAATTACAATTAATGAATGGGAATCAAACCATGATTGTTATGACTACTTTCCTTTTAGAACACTATAAAAACACTGAAGGTATCTCCGGAAATGAATTTATAGCTTCCACTATCGTTTCTACACCAATGCTAAAAGATATTGCAGCATCGTATGCAGTAGAATATAAAGAGGTGTTAACCGGTTTTAAATGGATTGCAAAACTAATCAAAGACTTTCCTGAACAAAAATTTATAGGAGGTGGTGAAGAAAGTTTTGGATATATGGTAGGTGATTTTGTACGTGATAAAGATGCCGTAACCTCGACATTATTGGCATGTGAGATCGTAGCTATTGCAAAAGCCAATGGAAGTTCTTTCTATGAAAAATTAATAGCACTCTATGTTGAACATGGATATTATAAAGAAAAATTGATTTCGGTAGTGAAAAAGGGAATGGAAGGCGCTAAAGAAATTAAACAAACTATGATTGATTTACGTCAAAATCCTCCTAAAACTATAGCAGGGGAACGTGTTGTACTAATCGAAGATTACCAAAGTAGTATTGCTAAAAATACTCAAGATCACACCGAGCATGCCATAGAAGTTCCCAAATCTAATGTTTTAATTTTTTATACCGATTCTGGAAGTAAAATTGCTGCGAGACCAAGTGGAACTGAGCCTAAAATAAAATTCTATATTAGTATTCAGTCGCCTTTAGAAAACAGTAAAGCATTCAATACTGTAAATGATCAATTAGATCTTAAAATTCAACAAATAAAAAAGGATTTAAACAGCTAAAATACCCATTTAAGGATGTAATATAGTATCAAAATCCCTGTTTTTAGCTACAAACGAACATGTCAGTTTGTAACAAAGATTACTGCAATAGCCTGCATCACCGACTCAAGAAAGCTAAGGAATATATGACCCTAAACGTAGAAAATATCAAATGATCACATTTATTTAAAGCATTTCAATTCAGTATTGATATAAAACAAGAAAGAGTGCTTTCGCACTCTTTCTCTTCACACAAATCATCTTAAAATTAGGGGCTTAATCTAAAATTAAAATTACTCTTATAAAAACTTTCATCTTAGGAAGAATGAAAGACTTAATCATTAACACAGGATAAATATACAACTCTTTTTCAGAAAAACAATACAAAAATTACTTTTTATCGAATAAAAACGTTTTTAATCGTGTTTTATTACACTAAGAATTATAAATACATCCTTAATTATATAAAACAAGAAAGAGTGCTTTCGCACTCTTTCTCTTCACACAAATCATCTTAAAATTAGGGGCTTAATCTAAAATCAAAACTTACTTTTATAAAAACTTTCATCTCGGGGAAAATGAAAGACTCATTTTTTAGTACAGTGTAAATATACAATACATTTATTTATTTTCAAAACATTTTACGCTTTTTATCGAAAATAATAGTATTTAAGCTTAAAAAAACTAATAAAAATACATTATGAAAGAAAAATACTACTATTAAATAAAGTTTTTGACTACAAGATTTTCCGCCTATAAAATGATCCTAGTATTCAAAACAAAAAACTACTGGTAAAAATTAATAAAACGAAAAAGAGTGCTTTCGCACTCTTTCTCTTCACACAAATCATCTTAAAATTAGAGGCTTATTCTAAAATTAAAACTCACTTTTAAAAACTTTAAACTAAAATATTAAATTATTATCACAGTGTAAAGGTAAGATTTATTTTGACTTTTCCAAACAAAAAACAACTTTTATCCTAAAAAAATGTATTTAATCGACATATTACGTGATTTACTTACTAAAATTTCTTACAAAAAATGAAGTGATATTTATATTAAGTATGATTAAAAATATACTCAAAGAGACGACGTTGCTTTCTTTCTATACTGCATTGTGATTATTTTTCATAGTAGAACGCTACGAAAAAGAAGCGTAAGAAAATAGTAAATGAAATGAACACGTTAATTTGGTACGTTTTAATTCATAATTGGTTTTAAACCTTTTTACCATACCTTAGTCTAAAGGTTATAAGAAATAAAAAATCCAATATTGAACCTTAAAGAAGAAAAAGAACTTATCACAGCCCTACAGTCCGAAAAAGGGAGCCAAAGGGCTTACACTTTACTGATCAAAAATTTTAAGGAACGATTATATTGGCACATTAGATATATGGTAAAGAATCATGAAGATACTAATGACATCTTACAGAATGTATTTATTAAAGTCTATCGCAACATCAAAAAGTTTAAAGGCGATAGCAGGCTATACTCTTGGTTATATCGTATCGCTTCTAATGAAGCGATTACATTTCTAAATCGAAAAGCCAAACAACAGCATTGTAGTAGTAGCGAATTACAAAACCAATTAATTCAAAACCTAAAGGCAGATGTATATTATAATGGCGATGACATTCAATTAAAATTGCAACGTGCCATTGCTACATTACCAAATAAACAACAACAAGTATTTAACATGAAATACTTTGAGGATTTAAAATATAGAGAAATCTCAGAAATTTTAGAGACTAGCGAAGGTGCTTTAAAAGCTTCATATCATTTAGCCACTAAAAAGATCAAAGCATTCTTAAGCACTACTTAAATAAATAGTGTTCTTTTTATAAAAAAAATAGTGAAGAAAAACAAACAACATAGTAATAAGACTGGTTTCCAAGTTCCTAAAGATTATTTTGAGAATTTTGAAGAAAATTTTCTAGAGCAATGCATAGAGAACCTACAACAAACCACTCCCCTACCTCCAACTACAGAAAGTGGATTTAGCATTCCTAAAGATTATTTTGAGAATTTTGAAAGTCAACTCCCTCCGGGCAAGCCCACGAGGCATCCAGATCACTATTTTTCACATTTCGAGGCAAACCTCGGAGAGTTAAACTCCACAATGTGGATGAAATTGCCTCAGGATTTAGAACTAGAGAACCAATCTTCGAAAATACGATCCCTATTCACTTCAAAAACAGTCTTATTATATAGTGGCATTGCAGCGCTTATAACCCTACTATTCACGTTGTACACCCCGCAAAAAGAATTGGTTGACATGAACAGCATTGCGATTACCGAAATTCAAACCTATATCGATGAAGATCATTTGTTTTTAAGTACAACAGAAATAGAAAACATTTTATCTGAAAACACCACTTCAATAGACTCCTTAGATATCAATACCATAAGTAACGATCAATTAGTAGAGTATCTATCTGAAGAGCAAATAGAAGAAACGATCATTTTTATAGAATAAAACAAACAACAATGAAAAAATACATCATCATCATAGCACTCTTTAGCATGAGTACCTTACTATATGCTCAAAAAAAACCACGAGAGCGAATTAGAACCTTCAAGATAGCTTATATCACTGAGCAGTTAAACCTAACGAGCACTGAGGCACAACAGTTTTGGCCTATTTATAATGCACATGAAGAAAAAAAACGAGCATTAAAAAAACAAGAACGGAAAAAAATGATAGCCCTTCAAGAAAGCACTACCATTGACCAGTTAAATGAAAAGCAAACTAGTGATTTTATTGACTCCTATTTAGCCTTAGAAATCCAAAAAACTGATGCGAAATCAAAAATGATTACTGCATTAAAAACGGTAATTTCAAATCAAAAAATCATTAGACTATTGAAAGCAGAAGCCGAATTTAAACGAAAATTAATGCAAAAATTAAGAGAGCGTAACAAACAAAGGTAATGCTATAAATCCCTTTTAATTCAATTTGAAATTAGACCATTGAGGACACTCTAGTTTTTAACTTCTGACACTTCAGAACATAAATCTAAAATCGTAAATCTAAAATCGTAAATCCAATCATTAGAATGATTACCTTTGCACACCTAAAAAAAGCAGTGCATGCGTTTACATAGAAATTTAGTATTTGCAGTTATAGATGGATTACAAGAGATTTTTAACGAAAATCGATATGCTGATAAAGTAGTTCAAAATTTATTAAAGAGAGATAAACGCTGGGGATCTCGTGATCGTGGCTTTGTAGCCGAAACCGTATACGAAATTGTACGTTGGAAACGATTGTATACCGAAATTGCTGAAGTTAGAGCTCCATATTCTAGAGAAAATGTTTGGCGAGTATTTGCAGTTTGGGCAACACTTCGTGGGATTACACTTCCAGATTGGAAACAAATAGAACCTACACCTAGTCGCCGTATCAAAGGACGTTTTGATGAATTGATAAAAATCAGAAAGTATCGAGAATCAATACCGGATTGGATAGATGAAATTGGTGAAAAAGAATTAGGTAAACTTTGGGATAAAGAAGTTACGGCTTTAAATACACAGGCGCCCGTAGTATTACGTGCGAATACTTTAAAAATTACTCGAGATAAACTCCGTTCTGTATTAGAAGATGAAGATATTGATACTGGATTTATTAAAGGATATCCAGATGCATTACAACTCGTAGAAAGAGCCAATGTATTTTCGACTACTGCATTTAAAAATGGTTTTTTCGAAGTGCAAGATGCTTCCTCTCAATTGGTCGCTAATTTTCTAGAGGTACAACCGGGTCAGAAAGTAGTAGATACTTGTGCCGGAGCTGGTGGAAAAACATTACACCTAGCCGCATTAATGCAAAATAAAGGGCAGATTATTGCCATGGATATTTATGACCATAAATTAAAAGAACTAAAACGAAGAGCCAAAAGAGCTGGAGCGCATAATATAGAACCCCGTCATATAGAAAGTTCAAAAGACATCAAAAAACTACACGGCAAAGCAGATCGTGTATTAATCGATGCACCCTGTAGTGGTTTAGGCGTTTTACGTCGTAACCCAGATGCAAAATGGAAACTCCAACCAGAATTCTTGGATAAAATTCGGGCTACACAGGCTGAAATTTTAGAGCGCTATGCCAAAATGGTGAAGGCTGGTGGAAAACTAGTATATGCTACATGTTCTATACTTCCTTCAGAAAATAAGCAACAAGTAATGGCCTTTCTAAAAACCGATATTGGTGCAGAATTTTCTTTTGTAAAAGATAAAAGTCTACTGTCACATCAATCTGGCTTTGATGGATTTTACATGGCTTTATTAGAAAGAAAAGAAGCTTAAATACATCACAAGTCTTGGTATCCCAAAGACAGTAATACAATTTGTATATCACTTTTTCGCATATTGAATAGGGTACTAATCAACTACCTCGGGGCAAGCCTCGGAGAATTAAACTCCACAATGTGGATTAAAAATTACGATATACGATATCAGGTTTTAAAATCGTATATCAAAAATTGTAGAGTACATCAAAAATAGCTATCAGCAGAATGCACCTCCGCTCCCTTTGGGAGAAGATTGAGCTGCGGATGGCTATCATATAACTAAGTATTATTTTTTTTAGTCTTCTCCCGATACGGGATTCTCTCTTTCTCTCTTTCTCTCTTAAGATTATATACTCAGAAAAAGCTCCTTAATTACTGTTTTTTTTAGAGGTTTGCTAATTTTTGCCCTATCTTAAATTTCCTTTGACACCTTTTGACAGCATTTCCAAACAACATACCATTGTTAAAAATCTAGTGAATAACTCCATAGATGCATCCATAAATCAGTATTCAAATTCGAAAGAAAAACAGTACCTTTGCCGCTTAAATCCACTTTCTGTATTAGAACTTCGTAATAGATTTTCTAATGTAGAAAGTGGATTAAATCATCGCTTAAAACAGTACGATATGATTCATTTCTTCGGAAATCAAAATGACAAAGTATTTGCAGTACAAACGGTATCGCAACTATCCTCAGAAAATATAGCTAAACTAGTTTGGCTATTTGGTAATCAACCGCGATTACAAAGCACAGCTATCTCTGGTACTTTTATAGGACCTAGAGCAGCCATGATTACGCCGTGGAGTACCAATGCTGTAGAAATTACCCAAAACATGGGTATTGAAGGGATCATTAGAATTGAAGAATTTAAAGCAGTTCAAGGGGCTAACACTGATTTTGATGCCATGATCTCTGAAAAATACTCAGGATTAGATCAGCATATCTATACTATCGACATACAACCTGAAGCGATTATTCCTATTGAAGATATCGCCGCATATAATAAAAGTGAAGGATTAGCTTTAAATGAGGAAGAAATTCAATACCTAGAAAGTATTGCACAAAAAATAGGTCGTAAACTCACAGACTCTGAAGTTTTTGGGTTCTCTCAAGTAAATTCAGAACATTGCCGTCATAAAATATTTAACGGTACATTCATTATTGATGGAAAAGAGCAACCCTCTTCCCTATTCAAACTCATTAAAAAGACAGCAGCGGCGCATCCAAACACAATTGTTTCTGCATATAAAGATAATGTTGCCTTTATAAAAGGGCCAAAAGCCATACAATTTGCACCAAAAAGTGCCGATAAACCAGATTTCTATGCCGAATCTGAGTTTGATAGCGTCATATCAATAAAGGCAGAAACGCATAACTTCCCAACAACAGTAGAACCCTTTAATGGTGCAGCTACAGGAGCCGGTGGAGAAATTAGAGATCGTTTAGCTGGAGGAAAGGGATCATTACCCCTTGCTGGAACAGCCGTATATATGACTTCATATTCGCGATTAGAAGCAAATCGACCATGGGAGCAAGCCGTAGCCGAAAGAGATTGGTTATACCAAACCCCTATGGACATCTTAATCAAAGCATCAAATGGGGCTTCTGACTTTGGAAATAAATTTGGACAACCCTTAATCACTGGATCTGTACTTACTTTTGAACATGCAGAGCAGTCCGACAATAACAGTATATCCAAGCGTAAATTAGGATACGATAAAGTGATTATGCAAGCTGGAGGTATTGGATATGGAAAAGCAGAACAAGCATTAAAAGATACTCCAGAAACAGGAGATCAAATCGTTATTTTAGGAGGTGAAAACTACCGTATTGGAATGGGCGGTGCAGCAGTATCCTCTGCCGATACAGGAGCGTTAAATAGTGGTATTGAATTAAATGCCATCCAACGTTCTAATCCAGAAATGCAAAAACGTGCTGCAAATGCAATACGCGGTATGGTAGAAAATGATTTGAACACCATTGTGTCCATTCACGATCATGGCGCTGGTGGACACCTAAACTGTTTATCTGAATTGGTTGAAGAAACCGGTGGTAAAATCGATTTAGATCAATTACCAGTTGGAGACCCTACCCTATCCGCCAAAGAAATTATTGGTAACGAGTCTCAAGAACGCATGGGATTAGTCATTGGAAAAAAAGACCTCCCAACCTTACAAAAAATTGCGGAGCGTGAACGCTCACCAATATATCAAGTAGGAGAAGTAACCGGCGATGATCGATTTACATTTCAATCCAAAACCAAAGGAGATACGCCTATGGATCTTGCTTTAGAAGACATGTTCGGAAGTTCTCCTAAAACAATTATGACAGATACTACGATAGATCGTCAGTATGCTAAAATTGACTATACCAATGATAATTTTTTATCCTATTTACGTCAAGTATTACAATTAGAAGCTGTAGGATGTAAAGATTGGTTAACCAATAAAGTAGACCGTTGTGTAGGCGGTAAAGTAGCCAAGCAACAATGTGCAGGACCAGTACAACTGCCACTAAACAACTGTGGAGTAATGGCATTAGATTATAAAGGAGTAGAAGGTATTGCTACCTCCATTGGGCATGCTCCTATTGCAGGATTAATCGATCCTGCCGCTGGAAGTAAAAATGCAATTGCCGAAGCATTAACCAATATCATTTGGGCGCCACTTGATGAAGAATTGAAATCAATTTCTTTATCCGCCAATTGGATGTGGCCCTGTAAAAATGAAGGTGAAGATGCACGATTGTATAGTGCTGTGCAAGCCATTTCAGACTTTGCTATTGATTTAGGAGTCAATGTCCCTACAGGTAAGGACTCTTTATCCATGAAGCAAAAATATCCAAATGAAGAGGTCATATCGCCAGGTACCGTAATTATTTCGGCTGCCGGACATTGTAGTGATATTACCAAAATAGTAGAGCCTGTATTTCAAAAAAATGGCGGAGCAATTTACTATATCAATATGTCTCAGGACACCCATAAACTAGGAGGATCCTCTTTTGCTCAAATACGAAACGAAATTGGGAATGAAGCGCCTACGATAAAAGATGCCGCAACATTTAAAAAAACATTCAATGTTATTCAGCAATTAATTAAAGAAGGCCGTATTGTTGCTGGGCATGATGTTGCCTCTGGTGGATTAATCACAACACTTTTAGAATTATGTTTTGCTGATGTTGATCTTGGAGCAACATTAGATTTATCAGCTATTGGAGTAGCGGATTCTATAAAACTTTTATTCTCTGAAAACGCAGGAATTGTATTCCAAAGTGCTTTAGGTTCAAAAATAGAAGCGATACTTACCTCAAATAATATTGAGTTCTTTGTTATTGGTAATGTAGCAGAAAAAGCAGCCTTACATCTCAAAAATGGTAGTGATTCTTATGTTTTAAACGTGGAGGATTTAAGAAATACATGGTATAAAACTTCGATGTTATTAGATCAAAAGCAAACGGCTAATGATCTAGCGCAAGCACGATTTAAAAACTACGCCAACCAACCATTACACTATACCTTTCCAGAGCAATTTACAGGAAAACTACCGGAACTGAATACTACTATTGCAAAACCAAAAGCGGCAATCATTCGAGAAAAAGGAAGTAATTCTGAACGTGAAATGGCTAATGCAATGTACCTCGCTGGTTTCGATGTCAAAGATGTGCACATGACCGATTTAATCTCGGGCAGAGAAACATTAGAAGATATTCAATGTATCGGAGCTGTAGGTGGTTTTTCCAACAGTGATGTATTAGGATCAGCAAAAGGATGGGCAGGAGCATTTTTATATAACGAAAAAGCGAAAACAGCGTTAAAAAACTTCTTTGCCAGAGAAGATACCCTTTCTATTGGAATCTGTAATGGATGCCAATTATTCGTGGAACTTGGAATGATCAATCCTGACCATGAAGAACAACCTAAAATGCTGCATAACAATTCTAAAAAACACGAAAGCGCATTTACTTCAGTACAAATTCAACAAAACAACTCCGTAATGCTTTCCTCATTGGCAGGTAGCACACTTGGCGTATGGATCTCTCATGGAGAAGGAAAATTTCAATTGCCTTTAGCCGAAGATCAATATCATATTGTAGCTAAATATGGATATGACAGTTACCCAGCAAACCCTAACGGTTCTGACTACAACACCGCTATGATGTGTGATACTACAGGCCGTCATTTAGTAATGATGCCGCATATAGAACGTTCTATATTTCAATGGAACTGGGCAAATTACCCTAACGGAAGAAAAGACGAAGTATCGCCTTGGATTGAAGCATTTGTAAACGCTAAAACTTGGATTGACAATAAAAAGTAAACACTACTTAATAAAAAAAAATCAATAAAAAAAAAGAAGTTATTAACAAATAACTTCTTTTTTTTTTGCTGTTCAAATTAAAAAATGCCTATTTTAGTTCTTCTTAACATCGTTTAAGAAACACACAAATCTACATTTATCCTTATTTAAAATTAGGGAAAAGCATTAAAATATATAATGGGGCGCATATATATATAAACTATGTTTTGGAATAAACAACATATCATTATATGTAGCATAGCTACATTACTACTCTATACCGTTTCCGCTCAGGATAAGCGTCTCAAAGAAGCCAATGAAAGTTTTGACAACTATGAGTATATCAATGCGCGCGAAATTTACATTGATGTCGTCAAAAAAGGATATGAATCTGTAGACTTATTCTCCAAAATCGGAGATTCTTTTTATTTTAATGGCGATCTAGAAAATGCATTAATTTGGTACGAAAAACTAGTGAATAACTATCCCGAAGAGCTCCTTGCTGAATACTTATTTCGATATGCCCAATGCCTTAAAACAGGAGAACGCTATAGCGAGGCTGATACTATCATGGAGTGGTTTACCATCATTAAGGGTGATGATCAAAGAGCCGAAATTTTTAGAAATACCCGAGATTACTTGACGACGATAGAAATGAAATCCGGAAAATATGACCTTCTAAAACTAAACATCAATACTCCGTATTCTGAACATGCTCCAAGTTTTAACCATAAAGGGCAATTAGTCTTTGCTTCATCCAGAGGGGAAGGCGGAAGTGCTCCAAAAAAATTACACGAATGGAATAAAATGCCTTTCCTTGATTTATTTACCACCGACATCTCCTACTCCAATACGATGCTAAAAAGTCCTAAAAAAATCAAAGGAAAAATCAATACAAAGTATCACGAATCCTCTAGCGCTTTTAGTAGGGATGGACGTACCATGTATTTTACTCGGAATAACTATACAAACCGAAAACTAAATCGGAATAGAAAGGGAACAACCTTACTTAAAATATACCGAGCTACCTTAAAAGGAAAAAAATGGACAGATATCAAAGACCTTCCATTTAGCAGTAATGAATATACCATAGCACACCCTACGCTTAGTGCAGATGGTAAAAAATTATACTTTGCAAGCGATATGCCTGGAACTAGAGGTAAATCTGATCTTTTTGTAGTAGACATTCTTCCTGGTGGACGCTATGGAAAACCTAAAAACCTAGGAGATCAAATTAATACCGAAGCTAGAGAAACGTTTCCCTATATAAGTGATACTGGAACTTTATATTTTGCAAGTGATGGCCATTCTGGATTAGGAGGACTGGACGTATACGTCAGTAAGCCCAATGATAGTGGAGGCTTTGAAATACCATATAACGTAGGCAAACCAATTAATAGTGCTTTCGATGATTTTTCTTTTGTACTCAATGAAGAAACCCAAATCGGGTATTTTGCTAGTAATCGAAAAGGCGGTTTAGGAAATGATGACATTTATAGTTTTAAAGAAATTAAAACAGAGATCCCAGAGTGTGATCAAATCGCTACAGGAATAGTAGTCAATACCGAAACTAATGAAGCTTTAGCAGAGGTAGAAGTCCTACTATTAGATAAAAACAACACACAACTAGAACGTACATACACAGACGCGACAGGAGCGTATCGTTTTGATATTGATTGTGAAGACTTTTATATCATTAGAGCTTCCAAAGAAGAGTATTTTCCTTCGGAAGTAAGTTTTGCTACAGATGACATTACAAATACTGAAAACAAACATACCATCAACCTCTATCCAGGAAAAGTTTTATCTACCGCCGAACGCATAAACTTTAATGATGATTTAACAGATCCGTTACTCTTAAACCCAATACACTTTAATCTGGACAAATCGTATGTTCGAAAAGATGCTGCTATAGAATTGCAAAAAATTATTGCGACATTAAAACGATATCCAAACCTTAAAATCAGAGTTCAATCACATTCAGACAGTAGATCTAGCAGGTGGTATAACAAAAGGTTAAGTGAACGAAGAGCTAAGAAAACAGTCGATTATCTTCGGAAAAAAGGAAAAATATCATCACAGCGAATTCAAAGTAAAGCCTTTGGAGAAGATCTTTTAGTCAACAAATGTACCGATGGAGTTCCTTGTTCCGAAAAAGAACATCAGCGCAATAGAAGAAGTGAGTTTGTCGTGATTTCAAAACATACTACTATCGTTAAAAGATAAGAAATACTACAATTCAATTTTTATTTTCTTACCTTAGTAAGATCTGATGCACTCATTAGATCGTCCCAA
>CALFCI010000104.1 GCA_937951135.1 uncultured Aquimarina sp.
CCCCGCTAGTCCTAGAATGCGCTACCGCTAGTATTTACTAGTGGCGTACCGAGTAAGCCACAACAGTAAGCTGAAAAGAAAACAGAAACTACAGTATTAAATTTGGGCTATTTATTTATTTTTAACCTCCAAGCCTTGCCGCCACTAGTTAAAAACTAGCGGTAGCGTGTGAGCAACAGCAGTAACAAGAAAAGAAAAAGCCACAGCAGCGATATTATGCTTTTTTTATACGTAGGCTTTTTGTATTTTGAAATCCTATGAGTAGGAAATACAAGTTTCATAATCCAAGCGGTGCTTATTTTGTAAGTTTTGCAACGGTGTATTGGATTGATGTATTTACACGAGCGTATTATTTTAAGATACTAGCAGATAGTATTACCTACTGTAGATCAGAAAAGGGTATGGAGTTGTTCGCCTATTGTTTTATGCCAAGTCATGTACATTTTATCTTTCGTTCTAGTAAAGAACAACCGGCTGAGTTACTACGAGATTTTAAGCGGCATACCTCAAAGAAAATACTCGAAGCTATAGAGAACAATCCACAAGAAAGCCGCAAAGAGTGGCTGTTATGGATGTTTAAGCGAGCAGGAGAAAAGAATGCTACAACCACCACATATCAATTTTGGCAGCATCACAATAAACCTATCGAACTTTGGAGCCCTGCCGTTATAAAACAAAAAACAGACTATATCCATACTAACCCTGTTGTAAGTGGTTTTGTTACCAATCCAGTAGATTGGAAATACTCAAGTGCCAGAAACTTTACAGGAGATCATACTATTTTAGAAATAGATGCTATTGGTTTTTTAGGGTAACTTGATGGTGTATTAATTATTGTTTTTTAGAGGTTTACTAATTTTTCTCACGTACTAAAATCCTTTTCTATCATCTTTCAGCTTTTGGAGGAAAAATAACAACATGAGAAGCATAGTCGTAATAGTCTAAAAAAGGGGTCTTTAAAAACAAAGGGGTTGCAGGAATATCGAATTCTGACATCCTTTCTATTTCGAACCTCGCACCTGGTGCTCCTGCCCAATAGCATTCTTTTAAGGTATCAAAACGCGTAATCCAAGTATGAATCCCTTGATGACTAATACCATTTTATATTTTAATTGATCAAATTCAAACATAAAATGGTATAAACCCCCCATCCAAACTCATTTCTATGTAATAGTTTTTGAATTTGCTGATCTTGTTCTCCTCTAATGAATAGATCGGTTAATGGAATATCAGGTTGTTTCCATACAGGGTATGTTTTAGCACGTTTAAATGACTGTAAGCATTGTGCAAACTCTTCGGATTCTCGATCTATAATTAAATACGCTTTCCAATTCATTTGAGTAACCAACAAATAGCCGATACTCCAACCTGCATGTTCTCGTTGTCCCCATTGTTTATCATGTAAGTGTTCCAACCTAGCAAACTTATTTTCTAAACCCGCTTCTAATGCTTTTACAGCATAAATTGTACAATGCAGACTATCTGACTTCTGTTGCAATGTCAAAGCACACTCTGTATACATATTAGGAGTTGCCTGTGCTCTCCATACAGTGCCGTAATATGGGCTAAAGCTATCTGTATATTTTCTGAAATATTCATTTTCTATTTTAGCAATAGTGTTGATTGCTCAGCTAGAAGTCAACTCTCTCGGGGCAAGCCTCGGAAAATTAAACTACACAATGTGGATTAAAATCATGATATTGATTTTCTAAGGTACTATATGGAGTATACACTATAGTATCCTGACGTATTGAAGAAAGCAGTATGCTTTGCGCTGCTGTTTTTTGATTCTTTGGATAGGTACATCCACACAGTACTACTACAAAACTAATAGCTATACTATAATTAAACATTAAACTATATGTAAGCGTTTGATTAATAATCTTGTAAATAGTGCTTTAGCTTTTCTTTATCGCTAAAACTACGAATAGTAATGATGTGACCGTTTAATTTATTATAAATGACTTCCGTAAATAAAAAATTTACACAAAAAATACTATACATAAAATCACGATCAAAATCATCAACAGTAAAGAGGTGAACTCCTTTATCCCAGATATTAAAATATTTGGTTCGTAAATTCTGGGCATTAAAAAATTCTGGTGTACAGGTTTGCATGGGTATGTTCTTTTCAAGTACTAAATTACGGTTTTGACGTATATAAACAAAATTTTATAGAGAAAATTCCCTTTTTACTTGTATTTTACCACTATGAACGCTCTTGCAAATTGACTCGTTATCAATATATTAAATCAAAATCTTGTCGTACAACTGTGCAATACCGCCTTATTTTCCCTTTTTCAATAACAGATAGACTATTATTTTTAACCTCAAATGAATTTTAAAATACGGATATTACTAATTTATACTAGTAAAATACTTTATTACGATAAGAATATATCCTATCAAATAAGACTTAATAGCCATTATATTACTGTTATACCTTCTCTTTTTAGCGAAATACCCGTATGAAATATATGGTACTTATCCCCTAATTTAGATAGCTAATGCATACACAAGTCATTATGATTACCGTTCAAATTCAAGGAGATCATTCTTACCAAATCGCTTGGCTTACAAAAATGACTGGACAGCAAACATTACAAGCCGGGTATAACACGACAAGCTATCAAGCAGACTTTACATTTTCTTTACAATATTATGGGGATAATACTTAGGGTATCTGATCGATATGGTAAATGATACTTTTGTCTCAAAATATGAACCTTATTTCTTTTAGGAATTTTTGGTAAATGATCAACTTTCTTCTACGGGTATTGATACAATATTACTACAGGATAATGATACGCTTACTTTTCAATTTACGACCTATAATACGATTTTATATTGACACTACCTTGCGATCTAAATATAAAATGAAAAGCTATTGGCCTCAGTACAATTTCTGATGCCAATAGCTTTTCCTATACTCTTATAGTGTCATGCTTATAAATCGAATCCTAAATCTTTTCTGTAGTACATCCCATCAAAATGAATTTTCTCTATATTTTGATATGAATTCTGAAGTGCTTTTCTAAAATCAGCATCAAGTGAGGTTACGGCCAATACTCTACCGCCATTAGTTACAATCGCATCGCCTTGTAATGCAGTTCCTGCTTGAAACACCAAGGCATCAGAAACGCTATCAATACCCGTAATTGTTTTTCCTTTTTCGTATGCTTCTGGATATCCTCCAGCAACTGTCATTACAGTAACGGCACTTCGTGGATCAATGGCTAAATCTACTTGATCCAACGTTTGATCGGCTACATGTTGAAACAACTCAACCAAATCATTTTGAACACGTGGCAATACGGCCTCCGTTTCTGGATCACCCATACGCACATTATATTCGATTACCTTAGGATCGTTTCCTACTTTGATTAATCCTATAAAAATAAATCCTTTATAATCAATCTGTTCTTTGGCTAACCCTGCTACTGTAGGTTTGATGACTTGTTCTTCAATTTTGGTCATAAACGCATCATCTGCAAAAGGTACCGGTGATATCGCTCCCATACCCCCTGTATTTAATCCTGTATCCCCTTCTCCAATTCTTTTGTAATCTTTTGCAGTAGGTAAGGTCACATAGTTTTTACCATCAGTCAATACAAAAACACTAAGTTCTATTCCATCCAAAAACTCTTCAATCACTACTTTTTCACTTGCTGCACCAAACTTTTTATTGGTTAGCATGTTTTCTAGTTCTGTTTTGGCTTCTGCGATATCTTGAAGGATCAACACCCCTTTTCCACCTGCTAATCCATCGGCTTTCAATACATAGGGTGGTGAAAGTGTTTCTAAAAATTGTTTTCCTTCTGCTACTGTAGCTGCTGTAAAACTTTGGTATGCCGCAGTTGGAATATCATGTCGAATCAAAAATTCTTTGGCATATTCTTTACTTCCTTCTAATCGCGCCCCTTCTTGAGAAGGCCCGATCACTGCTACATGTTGTAAGGTTTGATCTGAAGCAAAAAAATCACTAATCCCCTGTACTAAAGGATCTTCTGGACCCACAATAACCATACTAATGGCTTCTTTCAGTACAAAAGCTTTAATCGCTGGAAAATCGGTTACTCCGATCGCTACATTAGTAGCAATAGTTGCAGTACCTGCGTTCCCTGGTGCTACAAAAAGCGCAGTACATAGAGCACTTTGTTTGATTTTATAAGCAAAAGTATGCTCTCTTCCTCCGGATCCTAATACGAGAATATTCATTGACATCAATTTATAGTATTATTTTATTTTTAACCAGTTCCTGTTTTTTTGACCCTAATGGTAAGACCATAGAAAATAGATACTAGAACATCGATTTTTAGAGGCTCAAGATATTGTCATAGCTTTCATAAACTCTAAAACACGCTATTGAACAGCAAAAATAAGAGATTCGGTAGTGTTGGACTAATTATGAGGTAAAATTTAGCATAGAACTCTATTTTTTATAGCAAAATGAGTTGTAAAATCAGGAATCTATTCCTTTATAATAGACTTATTCCGAATAATCTTACTACTAAGTATACTTCGTTTTTTAAGTAGTAAAGGAATAATAATAGAAAAAAATACAATTCCATTAAACCGTACTAACATGGACTCAAATATTAAGGAGATTAAGAGAATTAGAAATACAGCAAACTCATTCCTGCTTTTTCGCATTCGAATCGCTAAAACAATGAAAACACTCACTAAAACACTAAACCCTACAACTCCTGTTTGTAATAGTGTTTGAAAAAATTGATTGTGCGCATTGTATTGATGTTTATAATTGTTTGTATAGCCTAATTCTTGATACTTTTGCAGTAACATTGCATTCGCATCTCCAACCCCATAACCGAACAAAGGGGCTTCTTTAATCAATTCGATACTTGCATCCCAAGTTAGCATTCTTAACGCTACAGTAGTAGATTCGACATATTCAATTGTTGCATCTTCCGTATACTTCAATTCTTTTATATTATTTAAAAAAATAAAACCACCGAGTATACAAATCAATGTCATCATATATTTTTTCTCTCTATCTGCAATGGTCGTGATCAATACTATGGCTATTATTAACAATGTGAGATAGGCGGCTTTGGATGCTAACAAAAACAAATAGACAAATAAAACTATGGCCACGCCAAAACGTAATCGAGAATTAATTCTTTGTTTCAAATAATAACTCAACACTAATAATACATATAGTGAAATGTAATTTGTATTGATCAATCTCGAAAAAGAAGCGCCTCGAAAATACTGTCTATTTCTCGAGATTAAATTAACAAAAGAATGGACATCTGTATAAAAACTCACTTCGTTTCCTTCTTTTACCTGAAGTATTATATGATATACTGCAATACTCATATTAATACTAAAGGAAACCAGAATCCCTAATAATAAAAAATAAAACAACCGCTTTACCGATGCCGCATCTTCTTTGACAAAAAGAAATAGTATAGGGAATACCAATAAGGAAATAGAACGTTGTATTAGGGACAATCCATCGCTCATATTTTGAGTATATAGTAAGCTGATTGTAGTGACTATAAAATATAATGGAACTAATAATATTTCCTTATTTTCAATTCGAAAGTGTTTTCTTGAACGTATACTGTTCCACACTCCCAATACCATAGCAATACTAAAGAAAGGAGTAGGTAAATTAATCCCCAAAGGCATTAGAAAAAATGCGATATATAAACTATTCCAAAAAAATGTAAGAACACTGTTCTCTTCATCTATATAGAATAACGAAGTAAATTTAGAGATGTGTATATTACTTTTCACATTTAACATGTACTAAAAATAATTGAAATAGTCGTTTTTAAATTTATTTGGTGTCACTTGGAAGTGTATATTCATTTTGAAATGAAAGCACTTCCCAAAACCCAAAATATATTCAGTATAGCATATATTCAACGAATCAACAGATCGTTGCTCCAGCATCGCTTTATAAAGAAATAACAGATCCCAAAACCCTCTTCCTTACGTCAGGGATTTGGGATAATTTGACTAACACCATTCAATACACCTTCGGTTTTTGAATGCTGGGTCTCATTAATACGCTTTTTCTTCTCCTTTGAGAGCGTTTAAAACGGTCAGTACTACAATCTTAATATCCAATAATAGTGACCAATTTTCTATATAAAAAATATCATACTTTACACGGTTAATGATATCTTTATTCGTTTCGATCTCTCCTCTAAATCCGCTTACTTGTGCCAAACCTGTAATCCCTGGCTTTACCAAGTGACGTACCATAAATTTATCCACTTTTTGCGAAAAATCTTCATTATGTTTTACCATGTGAGGTCTTGGCCCTACTACAGACATGTCTCCTTTCAATACATTTAAAAACTGTGGTAATTCATCTATACTCGTCTTTCGCATAAATTTACCAATTCTTGTAATTCTATTGTCTGATTTTGTAGCTTGATTCGAACTTGTACTAAATTTCATAGATCGATATTTATAACAATAAAACTCTCCATAATCCAACCCATTACGCCGTTGTTTAAAGAACACAGGGCCTTTGGATTCTAATTGAATCAAAATAGCAATAATAGGGGTTAACCATGACAGGATAAAAACTAATACACAAAAGGATAACAGTACATCAAAAGCTCTTTTGGCAATTGTATTGATCGTATCATCTAAAGGAACTTTTCGGAATGACAATACCGGAACGTAATCATAATAATCAAAGATCATTTTTTTAGTAAAAATCTCTTTATTATCAGGAATAAACTTTAAGATTTTTAAATTATTATCTGC
>CALFCI010000105.1 GCA_937951135.1 uncultured Aquimarina sp.
GATACGAAAATCAAACCGCTACTGGCACAAATCAAAACGTGGATCGAACAGGAACAATTTAAGATATTACCCAAAAGCCCTATTGGCAAGGCAATGACCTATTTTGTGAATCAATATCCAAAACTAGAAGCCATCTTTGAAGATGGACGCATAGCACTCGACAACAATCTAATTGAAAACGCAATAAGACCTATGGCAATCGGTAGAAAAAATTATTTATTCTGCGGATCACACAAAGCAGCACAAAATGCTGCTATGCTATATTCCTTCTTTGGAAGTTGCAAAATGCAGAAAATCAATCCCAGAGAATGGCTAGAAGATACCCTGCAACGCATCCCAGATCACAGCATACAAAAATTAGAGGAACTTCTGCTGGGATATCAAGAAAATATTACCGTGTAGTTACTCGGATGTTTACCATACAAATGAACTATATTTACCATTCAAGGTACACACAATTTGTATATTGCGTATGCTCCCTTCGGGAAGCAAACGCCACATACAAGAACCGGTTATCTACAACCAAGAAAACCGGAAGTAAAAAACGACATAATTAGACTTAGCAAGAAGAATATTACGCAATAAAAACGCCCTATTTTGCTTACAGCACAATGGGGCGTTTTATCAAAAAAAAGAAAAAAGGATTTATTCTTTCCCTCCCTTTAAATTATCTTGCCAGCTTCTTAATTCTTTCCATTTTCCTTCAAAGGCGAAACCAGCTTGTTTAGGCCAAGTACCTGGTTTATGAAGTCTGTAACGCTCACCCCCACTGTTAAGAATTTCTTGACATTTTTCGACACTGCATTCAGACAATGCTTTCCACGTTTTAACATTAAAATTGTGAAAAAGCTGTTCTATTTTTGGACCAATTCCTTCAATAATTTTCAGGTCATTTTGCTTAATTCGTTTGCCATACGCTTCTTTAACTAATTTTGCGTCAAATGTTATTTTAGGAACAGCTTCTAATTTTGCTTTTAATTCATCGTGCTTCCTTTTCCACTCATCTCTTTCTGAACGAGGTACCAGTCGTGATATCTGTTCTTTGGCAGCTGTTAATTCTTGTACTGTGCTTTCTTGCTTGTTTTTCCATTCCTGAACTTGCTGAGCAGGAACCATCGTAGCAATTTGCTTATTTAGATGTTCTAATTTTTCGTTTGACACATCATGCTTTTGCTTCCAATCATCTCTTTCAGAACGAGGTACCAGTCGTGACATCTGTTCTTTGGCTGCTGTTAATTCATTATTAACCAAAGAAATTTTATTTTCCCAAGAACTAGTTAAAGATTCTTTAGTTGATTTAAAGTTTTTTTCAAGATCAGAATATTTGTTTTCCCATATAGTTAGATTCTTTTTAGAAGTTAATCCTCTAATTAAATAACCTAAGATGGCGCAAATTATTCCTGTTAATATTGGGTATATAAAACACATATATTTTTATTTTTTAATTAATATTGATTACAGTTCTTCTATTTTTTGACCTGCCTTTGGCAGTAGTATTGTCTGCAATTGGCTCTAAAGGACCTTTTGATTTGGCAATAATTTTAGCCGCCGAGATTCCATTTTTTATAAGAAATATTTTCACAAACTCAGCTCTTTTTTGACCGAGTGCTGTATTTCTCAATTCATTACCAACATTATCAGTATGCCCTGTTAGAATAATTGATTTCTCTGGGGCTATATCCAAATACCTAGAAATGTCAATAACTTTTTGCTTTTGAATAGCAGACAGCTGCATATTACTTCCTCCTGTTTTAAAATAAAGCACCAAAGGATTTGCTTGTATTTTCAGTTTGAGTGCCTCCAATTCTTCATCTAAATTTGTGGTTGCAGTACTAAAATCAAAAGTTATCGGACCATTATATGTTTTATTTTTCGAAAGCACTAAGCTGTTGTTTAATTTTGAATTAATACTCAACTGTTTGGACGGGATACTTTTACTAATTAAATAATTTTTCACCTCCGTAGCTCTTGCTAATCCTAAGTTTGGCAAAGCTCCGCTGTATTGCTCATTGCTTTTGTAATCGCCCGTAATAGAAATATATTTTTCTGGATATGTATCGAGATACAATTTTAATTTTTGAAGCCCCGAATCAATATTTTGTGATATCGGCGTTACAAGAGTAGCGCTTGAAGGAAGAAAACTAAAATGATCCGAATGCGTAAAGCTGAATGACCCTTTGCTGTCTATAATAGACATCCCTTTAAAATCACTTTTGTTAGCGGTAATAATGGGCTTAGCTTCATTTACTATAGGAACAGATTTGCTTGTTGAGGTGTGACAACAAAATTTCCAATTAAGAAATGATCCACATATAATTGTAATAACAACTAAAGTGATATATCTACTTTTTCTAGTCATAAATGTTTTTTTAAGTTCTGATTGTAAGCTAACTCAAAGAACATTTAACAGGTGTAAATTGAATAGGAAACAAAACTAAAAATCTATAAAAAGGAAATTTTATCGTTGAAATAAATGTTTTTGACAACTTCATTTAATTAAGAGTTGAAAAATATAACCAGTTTAATATTAATTAAAACTGGCTTGTGCAACGTTAACCGTTGCACAAGCCAGTACTTCATAAAATAATGACTTCAACAACTATCTTTTAAGGCAGTTTCATTTTTTAAAATAAAGAATAATTGGATGTTTTTGGATCGCTTACAATGTAGGCTTCCCCTTTTAGGGAACCCACAAAAAAATAGACTAGATAAAAAGAACTAAAATGAAATATATTAAAACCATAACCATAATGATTTGATTTTCAAAACCACTACACTCATTCACATTCCCACACAAAATTGGACATCTTAAACTGTTTTCTTGTCTTTTTAAAGTTATAATGCCACCATTCCTTTCGGATCGTTCCAAAACCATACTTCTCCATCACTTTACGCAGTATTTTTCGATGATTTAGTACATCTTTAGAGAGTTTACGATACGAATGGTGTGCTTTTTTTCCAAAATAATCAAATGGGGTTCCCATGTCTACAGCAGCTCCGTTTAATCGTACTAAAGTCACATCTACTGCGGCTCCTTTATTATGCACAGATCCTCCTTTGGGATCGGCAACATACCCTGGATCAGATACAATCTTCCACATCTTTTTTTGCACGTCATGCGGACGATAGCAGTCATAAAATTGTAACGTATACCCTACTCTGGCCAATTCTTCATTGACTTTTAATAACGCTTTGGCTACTGCTCCCCGCACATAACATTTTGCACACGGATATACCGCAGTTTTCAAAAAATTATCTACTGTTGCATACTTCAAATCCAACACAATACCACTTGCCAACTGTTTTATATTCACCAAACTGGTATCCGAAAGTCTTGTCAAATATTCCTGCTGTTTAATCCGTTCAGATAAGGAATCTTGTCGTCTTGCCCTACGTGTACTAGATGCTTCTCCCAGCGCCTTTATTTTTCGAGATTTTTCTAGCAATAGCTTACTCGAATTAGACGTTACAGGTGCATTACTCTGACAAGAGCATAACAAAACTGCACTTAGGATACCACACAAAACCGTATAGACCAATACACCACTTTTCATATCTTCATTTTTAAACCCCATAGTATATTCACTTATTCTATAACCTCATCTGTAGTTCCACAATGCAACATTTGATGCCCAAAAAATGGATTGCGAATCTCTTCTGTATTGGACAACCAGTATCCGCCTGCTCCATCAAAAGCCATTGGACAGAATTGCTTATACACTTGTCCCGATTGGATTGGACTCGCTTTTATAATGGCTTCCATTTGCAGTGTTATCCCAACAAAAAAATCTCTTTGTTTTTTAATTCCCTTAGTCAAATACAATAATTTTGTGGTTGCCTTAAAAGACTGATACTCCTTAGTATCAGGTATTTTTCCAGCCAAAATTTTGGCTTCTTGTTGTACTATTTTCGGACTATCCTCGACCAATGCCGTTTGTATTTTAAGATACTGTCCATACATCTGCTGTACAGTCTCATCTTGAAAAGCTACTCCATCTATACCGGAAGTGTTTTCCTTAGCGGTATGCACTTTTTTACAAGATAAACAACACACTAGACTGGCGAATATGAGAATACTAATACGATATACTGTAGTCAATACGGTTTGCATAAGGCAATTAATTTAAATAATTCAATACTGCAGTGTGTACAAAATAAGCTTGCACTGCTTCTATTTTCTTTTCTTCAAAATTAAGTACTAATTGTTGTACTTCCAATACGGTCTCGGCATCTGCACTATCCAGTGCTGTAGGCTGTTGTAACAGTTGAAACACAGCCTGAGTCTCTGTTATATTTTTTTGTTGCGTATGATATTGAATTCGAGCTGTAATCCTATCATTCATTGCGGTTTCTAAACGATGACTTAGGCTATTCTCCGTTGTTATACGTTCCTCTTCCATTTTATTTTGCGCCACTGTATATTGATTCGAAATTCCTTTATAAGACTTAGAAAACAAGGGCAAAGATACTGAAATGTAAGGCATCACAATATCATTTCCGTTATTTTGCACTACGGTATTGAACTGCTTATCTACAGCAATATAGTCGAGTCCTAAATTCCATTCAGGCATTGCCTTTTTTCTATTCACTTTTTTTCGTTGATCCCATAACCTGTTCCAATGCTCATACTTTTCTAATTCCGGATGATAAGTCACCTCATCCAAAATCAGTGTAGGCTCCTCATCTGGAATAATCAAATTATCGGGTACGATAATCGGTTCAAAACCCTCTCGATTCAGTAATTGATTAAAAGCAGATTGCGCATTCAATAAATCACCTTTTAAAATTTCTTCTTTATAATGTAAATTATTTCTTGCAATGCTTATTTTAAGTGCTGCAACTCTAGCTGTATTCGAAACTATTGAATCGCCTTTTAACTTCATTTGATACCGCTTCAATATAGTATCCTGCTGCTGTAGCACTTTCTGCTTTGCTGTTATGGCATAAATCTGATAATATTTCTTTTTAACCGCTAAAAACAATCTTCGTTTCTCAATCGCAATCGCAGTATTCTCCAATTCACTCTGAGTCAACGTCACTGCCTTTTGTGCTTTTCTAGTACCAAACCAATGTATCGGCTGTCGAATATGAAATTGAGCGCTGTAATCTCCTATTCTAGTTTCGGGTTGACTGATAAAATAACCAACTCCAATAGTAGTTTTTGGCAACCCTCCTATATATTTCAATTGTTGTATTGTACCTTCTTGCGCTATCTTCATCGCTTTTAAACTCGGTGCATTTGCAGCAGTTTCCACAAGGTAATCGGCTAGCGTTTGTCCTTGTAATCCATAACAAAACATCAAAAAAGCAGCATACAGTATACCAATATATTTTTTGTATCTTAGTACTTCAACTATAAACCTCATATATTCATCTATTAAAACTCAATTATCATAAACAATTAAATACCAGCATTTTCAATACAGGAGTATCAGTACAAAAGATAGTTGTATCACCCATCTCATACTTTCTTTTCCAAAAATACGGTAATACCATAATTTTTACCTAGATTTATATGCTATCCAAGGCTAAAGAATACTCCATCATCATAAACCTATTTATATTCTTAAAAGGCTATAAAGCGCAAATATAATACTGTTATTTCACTTTAAAAACTAGTCCCAAAACGATAAAAACGAATACGCATGCTATTATTGGAAAAAATCAATGATTTAAAAGGCATCAATAGCCTCTCTAAACACGAACAAATTGTACATGGTATAATTGATGCCATAGATACCGAAGTTTTAAAAGTAGGAGACAAGCTACCTTCAATCAACGAAATGGTAGCCGATATAGGGTACGCTCGTAAAACGATCGTAAAAGCGTATACCGAACTTAAAGAACGTGGTTTAGTAGAGTCTAAAAATATTAAAGGGTACTTCATTATTAGTACGGAAACTAATATCACTTTAAAAGTCGCATTAGTACTCTATGCCTTCCATAGCTTTCAAGAAGATTTCTACAATACTTTTCGAGAAGAACTAGGCAACCGTTTTCAGATTGATGTTTTTTTTCACCACAATAACGAAACTATTTTCAACACTATTATTGACAATATCTATCAAAAATATGGCTTGTATGTAGTGGCGCCTATCCAAGATAATAATATCATACCTAACCTACTTCGGTTTACACCCGATCGCTTACTGGTTGTAGATCGCTATCTAAATATGCCTGAGGAATATTCTTATGTTACGCAAGATTTTGAAGAGACTACTTATCAAAACTTAGCGCAATTGTCCAATGAAATACAGAATTACAAAAAAATTATATTTTTCTTTAAAGAAAACTCCAGTGTTCCAAAAGGTATCCTTAATGCATTTATCCGTTTTGCTGAAGAATTTACTGTTGCATATCAGATTTTGGAAACATATACTCCAGGAACCTTAGAAAAGAACACTGCCTATTTTTCTGTAGATAAAACCTATTTATGGCAAGTGATCAAAGATGCAAAATCTCTAGATTATACTTTAGGAAAAGACATTGGCATATTGGCTCATGATGATACTATTGTCAATGAAATTGCTTTTGGAGGCATCACTACAATCTCTACTGATTTTAAAGAAATGGCATCAAAAGCAGTACATTTTGTAAAGCATAGAGATCCAATTCATGAAATCATACCCTCGCGTTTACAAAAACGAAATTCTTTCTAGTGATGCCTTATAAAAGTATAGGGGTTTAAAAAACTATATTTGTTTAAAACTGTTATCCCTTGTAATGAAATATCTTACTAATCTATATCGCTATGGCATCCTACACCTTTTTATGGTGTATACCGCAGTGGGACAACAACAGCAACTAAGGCCTTATACGCTAGAGGATGGGCTACCGCAATCACAGGTATATGACATTATACAAGATGATGTCGGGTATTTATGGTTAGGAACTCAAGGGGGTGGGCTTTGTAATTTTGATGGCGAAAAATTCACAACTTGGAATACTACAGATGGATTGTTATCAAATTATATCCATGCGCTATCCTATACTAAAGACAGCCTTTTTATTGGCACTAAACGTGGTTTGTCGATCAAAACGGAACATGCCTTTACCAACTTTAAGAGTCCTCCAATCCATACCCTATACTCCACAAATGATAGTTTATTTTTAGGAACTACAGCCGGCATATACACCTATAATCGTAAAAAAGGAATACACAAGCTACACTTGCATCCTGAAATCGACAACAGTACCATTCAAGATATTATTTTTGATGGGACTCAATTTTGGATTGCCACGACAAAAGCATTATGGAAACTGAATAGCCTACAGCACAAGAACACTATAATCACGAAATATAGCGTCAATAATTTCACTTCCATTGTATCTTATGGCACTACGATCTTTGCAGCAACCTATACCGATGGAATCCTAGTCATTGACACTAAGAATTCTGAAGACATTCTCATTAGAGAACCCTTACGCATTCAACATATAGCACTACTTCATGACCAATTATGGGTAGCGACAGATCATGATGGAATTACCGTTATAGACCCCAATGATGATTATAGAGAACTCCAAAGAATAGGCACATCACAAGGGCTTCATGTTTCGCATGTTCGAAAAACCAGTATCGATAGGCAATCTAATATATGGATCGCAACCTCTGGTGGCGGGATATATAAATATTTTCTGAATAATTTCAAACAGTATGGTCAAGCGACAGGGCTTAAAGGTCATAAAATTCATGCCGTACATCATGCTAAAAACGGCCTTTGGGTTTCCAATGCAACTGCTGGATTAGTACATATCGATACTTCAGGGATACATCACATTCCTAAAGCACCTCAATTATCGGAAGCAAAAATAAAAACAATCACTAGCGATACAAAAGATGATATATGGGCAGGCACCAATGGCAGCGGAATATGGTACCGCGCCACCACGCAAACAGACAGTATCATTACGGATAGTGTCGAGGTTTTAGGCGTTCTAAGTCGTGATACTATTCATTCCACAACCATTACTAATCATATTATTGATACCGATAAAGGGTTACCTTCAGATTGGATTCGCACATTATGTGCACAAGACAATACCATCTGGGCTGCCACCTATACTAGTGGCATTATTAATTTTAGATATTATCCCGATAAGGATAGTCTAGGAATTCGGAATACATTTAACAAACAACAAGGAATCAAAGATCTGTATCTTATGGATCTTAAAGAGGATCCACAAGGCAGAATGTGGTACAGTACACAACATGGACATCTCGGATATATTGATGACGGTATCGTAACAGATCTCGGTAAAGTGATCCATCACGATATTGTAATCAACACCATACGATTTCATCAGCAAAAAATATGGATTGGCACTGCTGGTCATGGAGTATGGTCGTCTAATTATACTACATTAGAACCTTTTAAAAAATTACAAGGAGAAAAACGCCTGGCTTCAGAAAACATATATCAACTTATTTTTGATGACCAAGAACACTTATGGATCGGTACGGAACGAGGACTCGATAAAGTGGTCTTAAATCAAGAACAACATGTTGTTGATATTGTTCATTTTGATCGCAACAACGGATTTTCAGGTATAGAAACGTGCCTAAATGCTGTAGAAAAAGATCTACAGGGCGACTTATGGTTTGGCACGATCAATGGACTTACAAAATATCAAACTAGTGAAATCGAAAAACCCATACTACACCCTAAACTCCATTTTGAAACCGTAGCTGTAGCCTATACAACTATAGACACAATCGCTTTACCCGAATGGACCAATAGCAATCATATCTTAGCATTACAGCCACACCAAAATCAATTATCGTTTAGCTATCGCACTATTGATATTGACCATCCTAATGCCGTACAATATAGATTCCGGTTAAACACTTCGGATTGGAGCCCCTGGTCCTATGAAAATCGACAAAACTTGGCAGGCTTAGCCTATGGGCCCCATACCTTTATAGCGCAATCTAGAAACTATCGATGGGAAGAGAGTGACCCAATTCGGTTTCAATTTTATATTCATCGCCCTTTTTATGAAAAAGCGTGGTTTCAATGGATGGTATTGGCGGTCATAATCGGCATCCTAGTATGGATCACGATACGATATATCAAAACGATTAAACGAAAAAACCGACAAGAACAGGAACGATTAGAGATTAAAAATCATTTATTATCACTAGAACATAAAGCATTACAATTACAAATGAATCCTCATTTCATTTTTAATGTATTGAATGGTATTAAAGCGATGGGCGGCAATGACATTCAAAAAATGAATACCACTATTAACACCTTTGCAATGATGCTTAGAGAAACGTTATATAATTCTAGAAAGGATCACATTACCCTAGCCCAAGAACTGAATACATTAAAACATTATATTGCTCTTGAACAGTTAATGACCTCTAAATCCTTTATCTATGATAGTACTATCGATACGGATACGGATATTGAAGAAGTACTAATTCCACCAATGTTAATTCAACCTTTTGTAGAAAACGCAATCCGTCATGGAATATTAAAAGGGACTCATCAAGGAAAACTACAAATCGATTTTAAAATTCAATCCGAATGGCTCACTTGCACGATAACTGACAATGGAATCGGTATTTTTCAATCTCAAAAAAGAAAACAAAAAACAGATCATCAGTCCATCGCTCTAAAGGTGACTAAAGAACGATTAGCATCAATAGCGGGTACTGATACACTAACACTTAAAGAATTAACAGACACTAATGGGATCGTAACAGGAACACAAGTTACCTTTACACTGCCCATACTAACCGATTATTAAACGCCTATGCCTACCGCCATTATTGTAGAAGACATGCCTGATGCTCTTCAGTTATTAAAGACAGATTTAGAAAATCTTCATCCAGAACTTATCATTATTGACACTGCACAAAGTGTAGTGGCTGCCGCCAAAGCATTACGAAAACAGCAACCGGATATTTTATTCTTAGACATCATGCTAGGAGATGGAACTAGTTTTGATCTTTTAGAGATTTTTCCAGACCTACAGTCCAAAATTATTTTTGTGACTGCCAGCGATGAATACGCACTGCGAGCTTTTAAATTTGCGGCTATCGACTATGTGTTAAAACCCTATTCCCATGAAGAACTAACCCAAGCCATTACAAAAGCAAAAAAACAATTACAACCCAATAGTGAACGTTTGAGTATCTTAAAAAATACATTAGCTGCTCCCGAACAAAAACCAGATAAAATTTCATTACATACGCTGGATAAAATCATTATTGTAAGCTTAGATGATATTATACGTTGCGAATCTGACAGTAATAACACTATATTTTATTTACAAGATGGACAAAAGATATTTGTAACCAAAACCTTAAAGTATTTTGCAGATTTATTAAAACCGTATGAATTCTTAAGGGTACATCAAAGTCATTTGGTCAACATCCAATGCATCAGTGCATTTATAAAAACCGATGGAGGGTATCTACTCTTAAAAAATGGAGAAAGCGTACCGGTATCGGTACGAAAAAAAATGGAAGTCATGGAAATTTTAGACCGCATGCATCGATAAAACAAAAAAAGTGTCGAAGTAGTGTAATCTTTATGATTTACCATAGACAACTCTAAAAAACGATCCTAAAATATAAAAAAAGATGACTGATATACTAGAATACTTAACTAGTGGTAAAGGAATGTTGATTCTTGGATTATTCGTTAGCGTTATGGTTATTTATAACAAAGTTAAAACCAAACGTCAATTCAAAAGACCTTCAAAAAAGAAAAAAACCTGAGCATAATGTTGTGTAATTACTGTTAGTATATTCACTTTAAAATACGTTCGTTTTTTAACATTAAAAGCATTACCCCAAAACACTAAAAACGGTTCAAAACAAAGAGTATCTTTATAGCTATGTAATATTAGTACTCAGGCTTAATCCTCGTAGAAACAATTTATAATAATGACTCTTACATCATTAAAATCTCATAGCACAAAAGTAATCTAAACGTCAATCTAAAATATTTCATCATATTTCATCACC
>CALFCI010000106.1 GCA_937951135.1 uncultured Aquimarina sp.
CAGTTTGTATGTGTTGATGCGAAAAACCAACGGTATTTTGTGATTGTAAAAGCGGTATCCTATCCGGATAATCCACATAATTATGATATGATATGGATGGAGTCTTTTAAAAAGCATGCCAGGGAACAGGAGGCTAAAGTACTGTTCGCAGGAGTGGGATTACAACATCCCGAAGATGCGACTAAACCCGTACTATTAAATGAAGAGTATGCGCTGGAGTATGCAGGGGTACAAGTCATCGAAACCCACTTGAATTGATCATCTTATGCGTATAAAATTACTGTTTTGTAGTATCGTGTGTGTGCTGTTTATTTCCTGCCAACAGGAATCGAAGTCTAGTTTTCAGACCGTACAAGGAAATGCATTTGGAACCACATTCTCGGTACAGTATATTGCCGAAGAGACGTTTGATTTTTCTACATCGTATGATAGCATTGTTCAAGTGATCAATACTTCGATGTCTACCTATATCCCAAACTCCGATATTTCTAGAATTAACATAGGGGATACTACGGTAGTTGTAGATGATCATTTTAAAACCGTATTCGAGACTTCTAGGGCTATACACAAGGCCACAGCAGGTGTCTTTGATCCTACCATAGGGATATTGGTGAATGCTTGGGATTTTGGTCCCAAAGGAAAATTAAAGCAACTGGATAGCTTGCGGATAGATAGTTTATTGCAGACCGTAGGTTTTGCTAAAGTGACTTTAAAAGGTGATCGCATACATAAAGAATATCCAAATACGTTTATTGACTTTAATGCCTTAGCCAAAGGGTATGCGGTAGATGTATTTGCTGCTTTTTTAGAGACTAAAGGCATTGTAAATTACTTGGTTGAGATTGGTGGTGAAATACGAGGAAAAGGAAAAAATACCCTTAAAAATAAGCCTTGGCGAATCGGGGTAGAGGATCCTAATTTTGATGAAAATCAATCGTATAGTAAAGTGGTACATCTAAAGGATGAAGCCATGGCAACTTCGGGGAGTTATCGAAAATATAAAATCGATACCGCAGGTCATCGATATGCGCATATTATTGACCCCAAAACAGGGTATCCACATCGTTCCAATTTATTAAGTGTATCTGTACTGGCGTCTACCTGTATGGAAGCAGATGCCTATGCTACTGCTTTTATGGCTATGGGAGTTGTGAAATCGGTTGCATTTTTAAAACAGCATCCAGAGCTGAAAGCCTATTTTATTTATGAATCTGGAAGGGATACATTACAAACACAGGCGGTAAATGGGTTTGAGGCAGCATCTTTAGAGGAACAGTAATGCCAACCTAATGTTAGCATCTAATTAAATTTACATCAACAAAGAAGAGCAAATCATTTACTGAATTGAAATGTGGAGGAAAAAAGTATTGATATAGGTGTATATCGACCAAATTCAAGACTTTTAGAACCAAGATTCAAGATAAAATAGCGTCTTGGTTCTTGTAGCGAAGCGGTCTTATCTCTGATGCCCCGGCGCTGCCTCGAGATAGTTCATTTCTCCGAGGCTTGCCTCGAAATGTGAAAAATAGGTATCCGCTGGACGCCTTGTGAGCTTGCTCCGAGGTAGTTGACTTAAAAAATGATTATTATATACATGGTGTATATTGTGTGTTATTTGTATATTTGTAATATAAACTAAAGCCATGAGAAAAAACATAGATATTGATGAAACCACGTTGACCAAGCTAAAGTTACTTTCAGCATTTGAAGATATGACCGTTAAAGGATTGATGGAGCGAGCGATTTCTTTTTTTGTGGAGCATAAGGAGAAAGAACGTTTAAAGAATCTTACAAAGGAAGAAAAGGAAGATTTGGGACTACTCTTATTAATGCAACAAGCAGATAGGAGCGAAACGGTGAGTGAAGAAGAAGTACTGAAGAAACTACGTAGTATAAAATGAAAATAGTTTTTCTAAAGACTTTTCTTAAAGATCTTCAAAAAGTTAAAGACCCAAAGTTAGCCCGTAAATTGGAGCAATTGATTTTGGAAATTAAAACAGCCGATTCCTTAGAGGATTTAAGTAACGTAAAGAAAATGAAAGGCTACTCTATCGCTTTTCGTATTAGGGTAGGGGATTATAGGGTGGGGATTTATAAGGAAACCGAAGTTGTAGAGTTCGCATGTTTTTTAAAGCGAAATGACATATATAAGGTTTTTCCTAAATGACCCTAAAAAGGAGAAGCCTACAAGCGGTATTCAATTCTGATTTCAAATGTGTTAAAAGAGATGGGTGTTTTTAGCCAAAAAAGCGAGTCGGCATGTATCATTATATCTTAAGATTGATATACGATAATCTTCTTACCGTTTATAGCATACCGGCAGTATCTCTCCTTCTGCCAAGCAATATGTAGTAATCTCTTCTTTGGATAGCGTAGCGGTATACTCAATAGCTTCTACATCAAAGCCGATGTTGCGTAAAGTGTCAAAATAATCACGTCCATAAATACGAACATGGTCATACTGACCAAAAACAAGTGCACGTTCTTTAGGATCAGTGATGTTATCATCTGTAAAGGTTATCTCGCGATTAAGATCTTGAGGGATTTGTAAAATTGCCATTCCCCCGGGTTTTAATACACGATAGAGTTCTTCCATTGCTTTTTGATCATTAGGAATATGTTCAAGGACATGATTACAAAAAATAATATCATAGGTATTGTCTTCAAAAGGGAGGTTGCAAATGTCGGCTTTTACATCTGCCAATGGTGAGTTAAGGTCTGTAGTCGTGTAGTCAATATGACTAAGATTTCTAAATGTTTTGTAAAATGCCTGTTCTGGAGCAAAATGTAACATTTTTGCTGGCGAAGTGAAAAATTCAGTTTCATTGACTAAATACAACCATAATAATCGATGGCGTTCTAAGGAGAGTGTAGACGGTGATAGCACATTTGTTCTTTGCTGTTCGTATCCGTAGGGTAAAAATCGAGAGAACTGTTTTCCGTCAATAGGATCGGTATAGGTAGTGCCGCGAAGTACAAACGCAATCAAAGGTCTTACAATATAACTTAACCGAATGAGTATCGGTCTAGGGATGTGGTTTAAGATATATTTAAAGAGTTTTTTCATGAGTAGTTTCAGGTGGTTACTACAGTATGCTCAAAATGAATTTGTTTGTTCGTATTTTTTTTAGGCGTTAAATGACTAACAGTTCTTTTCGAAACGCATCTTCTTCATCGGTTTCTATTCCTAAAGCTTTATTGATGTACTTAAATGTAGATAAAATTTCAGGTTTGCCATCCACGATAGCCACATCATGCTCAAAGTGTGCACTCGGTTTACCATCGGCAGTAAGTATCGTCCATCCATCTCGTAACTGTTTGATGCGATGTGTACCCATGTTGGTCATCGGTTCTATGGCAACAACCATTCCTTCTAGTAATTTTTTGCCTTTTCCACGACGCCCATAATTTGGCATTTCGGGATCTTCATGCATTTTTTTACCAAGGCCATGACCTACTAATTCACGAACAACGCCATAGCCAGCATCTTCTGAGAATTTTTGAATAGCGTGGCCTACATCACCAACCCGATTTCCTATTTTGAGTTGTTCAATACCACGGTATAAAGAAGCTTTAGTAATATCTAATAACTTGGTGATTTCTGGATCAATTTCTCCAACAGCAAATGTATAGGCATGATCCCCATAATATTCATTTTTTAAAGCTCCGCAATCAATAGAAATAATATCACCTTCTTCTAGTGGTGTATTATTCGGAATTCCATGAACTACTTGGGCATTAGGACTCATGCATAGGGTATTTGGAAAATCATACAATCCTAAAAATCCAGGAATAGCTCCATGATCTCGGATAAAGGCTTCTGCAAGTGTATCTAGTTGTAATGTAGTTACTCCTGGTTGTACTTCTTTGGCAAGCATTCCTAATGTTTTGGATACAATTAAAGCACTTTCGCGCATCAATTCTATTTCTTCTCGGCTTTTAATTACAATCATATTTGTGTGCTATTGGAGGGCAAATTTACAAAGAATAATTGAGGTTCTTAGGAATGTTTAGGATTCAAAGTTGAGGCCTAAAGATGTTTTGAAATCTAAAGCATTAATTTCGATATCATCTCCGATCTTATACGGAATATTAGCATTCATTTCTCGATAGATAGTCATGCTGTTTTTGCCTAAAAGTACGATAAGATGTACTTTTGAATCCCTATGGTGTACTTCAATGATTTCACCAATATACGGTGTATGTGGGTTTGGAGTATTCAAATCAAAAACGTGAAGAGGTGTTCCTTCTTGTATGACTTGGCCTTGGTCAATATGATATACGTAGGATGCCATCTTTAAAATTTCTGGAACATCATGGCTGATTAATAGGGTAGTCAATTGATATTCTTGATGCACCGTACGAATATATTTTTGTAATGTAGCCCGCATTCCATGATCTAATGCTGATAAAGGTTCGTCGAGTAGTAAAATTTTTGGTTGTTGAACTAGGGCTCTAGCCAATGCAACACGTTGCTGTTGCCCTCCAGACAGCTGTTGCGGTCGTTGTTGTTGTATTCCGCCTAACTCCATGATGTCTAATAGGTCGGTGATAATTTTCGGATGTTGTTTTTTATGTAATGCAAATTCAAGATTACCACGGACGGTCATATTTGGAAATAAAGAGTATTCTTGAAATACAAATCCGATATTGCGATCTTGTATAGGGATATGTGTAGCCGAGCGTGTATCCACCCATGTCGTATCATCAACCGTAATCGTACCTTGATCTGGTGATGCTAAGCCTGCGATCATTCGAAGTATGGATGTTTTACCTGCTCCGGATTTTCCGTAAAGGCAAGCAAGTTGTCCTTTTGGGATCTGTATTTTTACTTGCATATTCATGTCTCCCGAAGCACCTCGGAGTTGTTTTTGAACTTGGAGATCAATCATGAGACGACACGTTTTAAATAGCCACTATTGCTAAGGTATACTAGGAATAAAATACTAAACGTGATGCCAAATAAAATAAGAGAATAGGTGTTTGCAGTAGCATACTGTAAGGACTCTACTTCATCATAAATAGCTATTGAAGCTACTCTGGTTACACCAGGAATATTACCTCCTATCATGAGTACCACACCAAACTCACCAATGGTATGTGCAAACGAAAGTACAATACCGGCAAGTAGTGCAGGTTTACTATTCGGAAGGATGACTTTGAGTAGGGTAGTCCATTTTGATTTGCCGAGTACATACGAGGCTTCACTAAGTGCCGTTGGTACTTTGGTAAATCCTGATTGTATGGGATGTACCATAAAAGGTAAGCTGTAGAGTATAGAGCCTACTACTAATCCTTGATATGAAAATATAAAACGAAGATTAAACGTGTCTTCTAACCATCCTCCTAGCATGGAGGAGGGGCTTAAGAATACTAATAGATAAAATCCTAACACTGTAGGTGGAAGTACCAAGGGCATACTCACCAATGTTTCTACTACAGGTTTTATTTTTGAAGTACTAAAAGCTAACCAGTATGCGATAGGTATAGCAATTACTAATAGAAATAAGGTAGTCGTTATCGCAAGTTCGAAAGTTAGTATAAGCGGGTTCCAATCTATCATCTCGTCTTTGTTATACCTCCTAGGTGTATAAAAACCAGAAGGTCTTTTCTAGGGAGTAAAATCTAATAGTGTAAAAATACACAAAAGCAAAGCAATGATCAATTAATAGCCTTTTTCTTCTACAGTAATGTATCCAAATTTCTTTAAAATGATTTTAGCTTGATCTGTCAACATAAAGTTATAGAATTGCTGTGAAACATCAAATTGCTCTTTTCTATGGTTTAGGATTACCATTCCTTGGGCTATTGGTCGATAACTTTTTAAGGGAACATCATTCCATTTTCCTTTATTTTGATGTTGTGGAGCTAGGACAACAGACTTTGCTGTAAACCCAAAATCAACTGCTTCAGAAAGTATAAATTGATTGGTCTGTGCAATATTTTCGCCATACACCAATTTATGCCGTACGCTGTCTAGTATACCATAGTATGCTAATACGCTTTCCATTGCTTTGCCGTATGGAGCAGTTTTAGGGTTGGCAATTGCAATTTGTTTCAATCGTTTATTTGTGAATAAATTAATGCTTAGTTTTTGGAATTTTTTCATACTCCATAATACCAATTGTCCATAAGCATAAGTTTTTGGTGGAGTGGTGGTATGACCGTTTTCGTGCAGTGTATTTGGGTAATTCATGTTCGCAGCGATAAAGAAATCAAAAGGAGCCCCCTCATTAATTTGTGCGGTGAGTTTGCCTGAAGAGCCGAGTATGGTTTGACATTCAATACCGGTTCGGTCTGTGAATGCTTTTGTGAGTTCTGGCATAGCATATTGCATATTGGCAGCAGTAGCAATCGTAAATTTCAGAGGTTCTTGTTTACAACCCATGCAGAATGTAATTATTCCTAAACATACTATTTTAATCCACATTGTGGAGTTTAATTCTAAGAGCCTTGCCTCTAAACGTGAAAAATAGTTATCTGCAGGATGCCTCGTGGGCTTGCTCCTAGGTAGTTGACTAGTAGTAGGGATATGTAGTATCGTAGTATAAGTGCTTGGCATGCGTTTTTTTTTAGTCGTTATAGTATTGGAAATTTGTTAATGTATACATCCTATGTATACGAAAACGGTATATTTTGAAGTAGTTTCTAGTTGTAATCGATTTTTTAATGCGTAATCTTAGGTTAAATATACTAAAATAGGCATATCATTTCAAAACGTACTAATGGAACGGTGTCAATCACAGCTGTGTTTTACAGTAAGGCTTTATTGTATACTTAAAACGGTATGAGTAGAGAAGCTCTGTGTTCACTATGGCATGAAGAAAAATCACACTATGGGTATGCACAATTTATTGTACTAATCTGGGGGTTAATACATCTTCATCGCGCTCTAATGTATAGTAAGAGAAATTTACATTTTTAAGTTCGCTGTATTTCAAAACCATAATATGTCCTTGTATTGGGTATAAAGTTTCATCTTTATCTATTGGAGGTTGCAGTGAGTTGATATGAATAAACCGTCGTTGTACATTTTTTAAACTAATGTGTTCTAATCCTCCCGTTTTATTCAGTTCATAATCGACTAGGATGCCATCATATATAATTGCAATATCGTCAAGTTCTACTAAAGCATCTACAAAAACAAACTCAATATCCTCAACAGTATCTTTCTCTAACGTAATATTTGCTCTTGGGAAATCAAAAAATTCGCCTTTTAAGATATAGTGCCAAGCATTTTGAAACCGGAAGTGTTTGTATTTTCGATCCCATTTTTGCATGCGTACAATATTTTTTGAAAGACGTCCTAATATTGAAGCAGAAATTAACATGGAGAGGTTATACCCTAAAATAGGAATAAGGTTTTGTTCTATATTTTGAAAAGTAGCAGCATCAGCAGTTGCAGAAATGAGATGAAATACCATTTTTAAATCTACTTCATATTGTACGGATTTAGCGAATAGTAGCCAAATAGCCTGAAATAATAAACTAGGTATAAACGTAGAAATGAAGATGCCAAAGAAAGTTTCTCTAAAATATTGTTTAGAAAACTCTTCTGAATAATAAAACCGTCTATAGAATATGCCGGGTAATAGTAAGAAAAATAATAGTAATGTAGAAAATGCAATATTCATTAGGCACTAATACGTTGCTTTTCTTTTTCTATAGCTTTTTTTGCAGCAGTACTTAGTGTAAATGTAGAGTTGTCAGTATCATCCCTACGTAATGCTCTCACAGCAGAAGCCAATTTTTCCGCATCTTTAGGGTGACTAAGGATAATGCGAACTCTTTTGCTAGTTAATGGAGAGTCTGAATTTCTAAAAGAAATAGTACGTTGCCAAATTTTTTTCATGATACTACAAAGATACCTTTTTTATGATGATAAAACAAAACCCTTTCAGTATCAGTTTAGTATACTAAAAGGGTTTGTTAATACTATGGTATTTTAAAAACCTATTTTCAATCTATTTCAGTAATGAATGTTGTGTCATTGCTTTGGGTTGTGGTACTCCTATTAATTCTAAAATTGTAGGAGCCACATCTCCCAGTACTCCATCCTTGATTTCGATATTATCGTTATCTATTAAGATAAAAGGAACAGGGTTGGTAGTATGTGCTGTATTTGGTGATCCATCTGGATTAATCATCGTTTCACAGTTTCCATGGTCAGCAATTAATAGTGTGCTATATCCATTGTCAAGTCCTGTGGTGATTACATCTTTTACGCATTCATCTACAGCTTCACACGCTTTAATTGCAGCGGCCATAATACCTGTATGTCCTACCATATCTCCATTGGCAAAATTAAGACAAACAAAATCAGTTTCGCCTTTTTTTAATGCTGTAACTAGATCGTCCCTAAGTTCATAGGCACTCATCTCAGGTTGTAAATCATAAGTAGCGACTTTTGGAGAATTTCTTAAAATTCGAGATTCGCCTTCAAAAGGTTCTTCCTGTCCACCAGAGAAAAAGAAAGTAACGTGTGGGTATTTTTCAGTTTCCGCAATTCGGATTTGTTTTTTACCCGCTTTGGATAAGATCTCTCCTAGGGTTTCGGTAATGTTATCTTTATCATAAATGACTTGAATGCCATTGAAGTTATCATCATAGTTGGTCATGGTAACATAATACAAAGGTAATTTTTTAGTGGCGTATGCTGGCATGTCATTTTGAGATAACATTTCTGTCAACTCCCGTCCACGATCTGTTCTGAAGTTAAAGAAAATAACAACATCATCCTCTTGTATTGTCGCTACAGGGGCGCCATTTTCTTGCATGATGATTGGATCGATAAACTCATCGGTAATGTCGTTATCATAACTTGCTTGGATGCTTTCTGTAGCATTCGTACTTGGTGTTCCGGTTCCATTAACAAGAAGGTCATAAGCCAATTGTACACGTTCCCATCGCTTATCACGATCCATAGCATAATAGCGGCCTATAAGCGAGGCTACTTTTCCTGTGGTCTCTGCCATGTGTTTTTCAATAGCGCTAATAAATCCTTTTCCTGATTTTGGATCTACATCACGGCCATCAGTAAAGGCATGTAAATATACATTGTCTAAGTCATGCGCGTGTGCTGCATTTAATAACCCTTTAATATGGTCTACATGAGAGTGTACTCCTCCGTTACTTACGAGACCTAATAAATGTACATTCTTGTTGTTCTTTTTTGCGTAGGTAAGTGCATCGACTAATGGCTTTTCATTTTTAAGCGTATCATTTTTAATGGCCATATTGATTTTTGCCAAATCCTGATATACGATTCGACCTGCTCCCAAGTTCATGTGTCCTACTTCACTATTTCCCATTTGCCCCTCTGGAAGTCCCACATGTAATCCATCGGTGCGTAATGCAGCATTTGGATATTTAGTGTATAAACCGTCTATAAAAGGAGTGTTGGCATGATCAATTGCAGAGACTTTAGGATCTGGAGAAGTTCCCCAGCCATCTAAAATCATTAGGATTACTTTTTTATTCATCTGTTATTTCAATAAATTTATAATAGTCAGGATCTTTACAGAAAAAACTATAAAAACCAGCGTACAAAAGTACAATATATTGTGGAAACTTTTTTGATTAAATTGGTATTCAGTCATTAAGGGATCGTATTCAGAGTGGAGTGCTTAAAAAAAAAGTTGCTAAGGTTCAAATATTTTTAAATCATTTATCTGAGTACATGATAAAAAAATAGTTATTCTCGATTCAAAGTTGCATCGTTACTTTGTAATCGAGACCTACTAGGTTTCCAAAACCTAGTAGGTCTAACAGGGTACCTAACTATAAAACAATGAGTATCAAAATCTAAAGCATAGAGACTGTTTTTTGTCATGTACTCAGATCATTTATAGAAAATAGAGAAATAAAAATAGACTGTTGTAATCGTTATCTTTTGGATTTTAGCCCTTTGATAAACCCAGGACAGGCGATTAGCATATACTTTCCTTCTTAGTATAACATTCAAAGTTTGTTTGAGATTCAAAAGTCACGTTTTCGTACAAAATAAACTTTGTTTTCCAGCGAAGCGTAATCTTTACTTCTCAATATAACATCCAAAGCTAGTTGTAAATTCGAAAGTTGCGATTTAGCACAGTGCAGTCTTTGTTACTCTTGATACTCTCTAATTGCTTCTCGTATCTTTTCTATTCGATTTTCCGGATCCGGATGTGTGCTTTGGAACTCTGGAGTACGATTAGGGCCTGCCGCTGCTTTTAGAACTTTCATCACACCAATCATTTCTTCAGGGTCATAACCTGCATTTATCATAAATTGAATGCCTAGTTTATCACTTTCTAATTCATCATCTCTGCCATTACCTAACAATACATTTTGTCCAATGCCATTGACCAAACCTCCCGCATCGGCACCAACAGAAGCACCAGTAGAAATTGTTTTCCAAAATTCGTGTTCTGCTATACGTTCAGCAGAATGTCTGCCGAGAACATGACCAATTTCATGGCCTAATACTCCAGCTACTTGATCATCATTTTCAAGTTTGGAAAGTAGGGCATAGGTAATAAAAACTTGACCGCCAGGCAATGCAAATGCATTTATAGTATTCGGATCCGCAAGGAGATGAAATTCATATTGATATGGAGTTTCTTTAGCTATAGAGGCGTTGACTAATTTATGACCGATTTGATCAATATAGTCTTGCAGTTTTTGATCTTGATATAAGCCACCATGCTGCTCGGCTATTTGTGGAGCACTTTGTATTCCAATAGCAATTTCTTGATCGGCAGACATATTGATATTTTGAACCCGATCTGTATATTGATTATGTGTTTTATTAAAACATTTTTGAACAAAAGCAAACCCAACGATTAACAACCCAATTGCAATTTTAATTTTCCAGTTACCTCTTCTCATGATGCGCGTATTAACTATTGAGCATTAAAGGTAGTAAATAATTAAGAATTTTGAATGATACCAGTTTCTATAAGAAACGATTGTTTCTGAACTGAATCACAGTCATTCTACAAGGCAAGTTAATAATAATTGAGGTGCTCCTTCTTTTTTTGTTGTCTGCCAGCTCTGCAGCAAGCAGACAAAGTTATTTTGTGTGTTAAACTACTGATATTAGTAGCCAGAAAGATGAATAGTTATCTAAAGAATAATTGTGTGTAATAATATTTACCGGCACTATTTTTAATGGCAGCAATTCCAATTTTAGAATAATTTCCTTCTAGGTTTTTTCGATGATCATCACTCTTTATCCAAGCTGTCATTACACTTTGGGCATCGGGATAAGATGAGGCTACATTTTCTGATGCCGCTTGTGCATTTTCTTCGGTTTTTAATATTTCAAAACGTTCATTAAGATTATCATGCCCAATTTGGCCTTGATCAATCATGTATACCGTATGATCTATCGCTAATTGCTCTGCGGTTTCATTTTTTATTACAGGTTCTAGTTTTAAGTCTTCTCGATACGCATTGACAAGATTTAAGATTTCATCAGTAATTGATACTTCGTTAGTATTCGTAGGGGGGGGTGTTGTTTCTGTTTCTGTTTCTGTTTCGTTTGGAGTTTGTGATGTAGTATGGGTTTCGTTTGGAGATGCTACAATATCTTCATCTTCCGCACAAGATATAATGGTAATAAATATAAGTAAACTACTATATGTGAGAATTTTTTTTATCATGGGTGGCTAGTATTATCAATGATGTATAAAGTGTATTTTAATATTGATGTTTAATCAAGTACCTGTTAAAATGCTTTAAACATTATTCTTATAACGACGATATTTATGGTTTTAGTATAGCTAAAATGAAATATTACCGGTATTTATTATGTTTAAACCGCATTTGTATATTTACAATAGAGAAGGGTTAATGTCTATTATGTTTTCTGTAATATATTGTTGTATAAAAGATGTCGTAAAATGGTTACTACCTTTTAATTTTACTTTTTCTAGATCCGTTTTGAGGTCTAGTTTTCGATATGCTTTGAGCATAGGTATAGATAGGGGAGCATAGGAGTAATGCCAAGGTTCGTATTTGAACCCTTTTCGGTTACTTTTATCGGTATATACTAAGTAGAAACCATACGTATTTGCATGTGTGTTCATCCATTCTTTGAGTTTGCAAAATGGACCATCATCTTCAAAGTTTTTAGCTAATAATAGACCTCTAGGTTGCGGTACTGCACCATCAATAATGTCTAGGTCTGTTCCCCAATGATGTCTAGACGTTCCTGGAATGGTAGAGTATTCAATGATTTTTTGAATAGTTTCAATCGGGGAGTGTCCTGCTGCAGTAAATTTTTTGTATTTCCGTTCCCAAATTCGATTTTGATGGGCGTAATTGCGATAGCTGGATACTACTTTTATCTGAATTCCTTCTAAGGCAGCAGCAGCCTTCATTTTTAAAAAAGCAGTATGGGCTTCAGTTCTTAATTGATAGCCTTTACCTGAAAGCTTAGGGGTGTTGGTTCCCATTAGATCTTCTTTCGAAAATTCTTTCTGAAAACTAGAAAGAATAAGCGGTAGGGTAATGGCCATGCTTGTAAGTATAATGGTATATATAAAGTCGCGTCTTTTCATGGTTGTATAGTATTCAATAGTGTTGTCTTGTGAGGATACTATAAATGTTTTTAGTACATGATAAAAATTAGTTGTTGTGTTTTAGATTTTTGATAATCAAAATTTTAGAGTTGCTTGCTTTGTCAGACCTACTAGGTTTTGAAAACCTAGTAGGTCTGAATTACAAAGTGATGATGCAACTTTACATAGAGGATAACTGTTTTTGTCATGTACTCAGATAAATGTTATATAATTCCGTCTACGATCCCATAGGCGATAGACTCTTCTGCGCTCATCCAGTAATCACGATTAAAGTCTTTCATTACTTTTTCAAAATCTTGCCCACAATTATCGGCTAGTATTTTTGCACTTAGTTCCTTAGTCTTTACAATTTCAGTAGCTTGAATTTCAATATTTGAAGCTTGCCCTTGTGCTCCTCCACTAGGTTGGTGAATCATTACTTTAGCATGCGGCTGAATGAAACGACGTCCTTTTGTTCCTACACTTAATAAAATAGATCCCATAGAAGCAGCTAATCCCGTACAAATTGTAGACACAGGACTTTGTAGGCTTTGTATAGTATCATACATAGCAAATCCAGAGGTTACATATCCTCCAGGACTATTGATGTATAATTTAATTTCTTCATTATTAATCATATCTAGATATAGTAATCGATCGATAACATGTTTAGCAGATTTATCATCTACTTGTCCCCATAGAAAAACACTACGTTCTTCTAAGAATTTTTTATCGATTAAATCTTGAATTTTTCCTGATTTTGCTTTCATTATATATAAGTTATTTTAAGACGTTTTTTATATTCATTGTAAAATGAAAATGAAATGTATGAATTTTTTGAGGAATACAAAGCATTTTTGTTTTAGGATTCCAAAACTTTTATAATACGTCTACAAGGAGCTTATTAAGATACCCTCTTTTTTAAATCGGTATACTTTATTTAATACTTTTTGGGAAAAATTTAAGAATTATTTAAGGAGGTTGTTGCTTATTTTAGCTAAAAATAGAAATATGGACCTATCGTTTCATAAAATTCATCATGAAAATTTGGGTGAAGTGCTGCCTTTATTACAAGAAGCAGTTCAAGGATGCTTTTCTCCCAAAGTATTAAAATTTAGATTGACACAGATGTTGTCTTACGATGATTATAGGTGTTGGAGTGTGTGTCAAGGAGATCGAAAGATAGGTGTTTTTGGCTTATGGGAATTAAATAAATCTTATGAAGTGGATCATTTATATGTTCAAAAGTCAGATGTGTATACTGATATAAAAGAGCCGGTATTGCAGCATATAGAATCATTTATAGTGGACGTGAAAAATCAAAATTTTAGAACTGAAGAATGTCTCCATAATGCTTAAAAGTAGATGTTGAGGTAAAGCATGTATATTGTGATCGAACTACGATTTTTAAGGGGGTATCTCTTCATGGGATCAAAATATACTTGAAGCTTATCTATTTGTTAATATACAAATATCCAGCTCTTGCTTTTTGGCCATTAATTTTTAATGTGTAGAAATAGGTTCCAACAGGTAGCTCTTCCTCTTTAAGTATAGTAACTCTACCTTCCGATACTCCTCCAAAACCTTCAGTCTCTTGGTTTACATGGTATTGCTCTTTATTGAATACTTCAACTCCCCATCGATTGAAAATGCTTACTTCGTTATTAGGAAATTGTGATAAACCTTGTATCGTAAATGTATCATTAATACCGTCACCATTAGGAGATACAGCAGTAAAGATTTCTAAATCTCCATCTAATAAAATTTCCGATGATCCAAAAGTAATTACTGTATATTGATTAGGGATAAAAGGTTCTGAAGTGATCTCTCCATTGTCGAAATCTCCACTAGTACCTACGCTGCCTAAGTTTACCCATTGTTGCAAAGCGCTATCCCATCCTACAACTCTAAGGTTCTCTAAGTTATCGACTAAAGTTGGGATGTTGCTATTGTCATCCCATGTTAACGTTGCACGAGTTGCAGTGTCTCCATTAAGATCCCAGAATTCAAATATACTTACACCATATAAAAGGTCGCTTAAACTTGTAGTATCAAAACTTCCTGAAAAAAAGTTAGGTGTATTTGGGTTTTCAAAAAAGTAAGCACCTCTAGCAGTGTTTACAGCAGCTTGGTTATCAATTCGCATTGGACGTAAACGTAAATCATCTCCAATAGGAAAAGAAAAATCTAAGATCCCTGTAGCAGATGCATAACCATCTACATGGCGATCATCATTTTCTCCTAAGTAAGGAGCATCATTTATATAATCTAATGAAACCAATGGAGTTTCTCTAGGGGTAATTACGCTACCATTAATAAACTCTTGAAAATTAGTCACTCCAACAGCAACTTCTAAAAATAAATCATCTACTACATCAATTTCCATATCATTAAAGATAGGAGCATTGCTTCCTGATACCGTTAATGATTCTGTATTATGATAAAAACCAGCTAATCCATCATTGTTATCAAAAGTTCCGTTATTAATAACATTGGTATGAAAACCTATGTTTCCCATTTCATGTATTTGAACTTCTCCAAAATTATGGAATGCTACTTGTGCATTTAATGATGCTTGTAAGAAAAGTATGATTAGTGTAAAAGTAGCTTTTTTCATAATATTTGGGTTGAAATACTTATTTGTATGGTTAAACAGTAATTCTTATAGGGTAAATATAATCAAATATAATTGATTCATACAAGTTTTGTAAGGTAAAAAACAGTAAAGTATAGATGAAATGCGTTTTTAAGTCGATAAAGTGTCTTTTTGGGTTCAATAATGAAACTTTTGTATGTCTTTGAGATGTAAATACCTTTTTTGTTTTTTAGGCATTTCTGTATTGTGGCTAAACCGTACTTGTTGTTTTTAAAGAAATTGTTCTAATAGTTAAAGTACTAGTATATAGTGGTTTGTTAAATGATTTCTGTTTTTTGTGTATGATTAGATCTATTTTTTTGTGTAGTATGGATTAAACCCGGATTATGCAGTAGAAAATCTATTACGGCTTGAAACTACTTCAGGATATACCGCTCCGCTATGTTTTTAAACTTAACCATAGCGATGCTATGCTAAATTTTAGAAAACATCATATTTTATCGCAATTTCAAAGCTCATGACGAAGTGCTATTGCATAATCCGGGTTAAATAGATTTTAAAATGATCTCATTTCATTTGAATTGTTTCTGGCTAGATGAAAAATAATACCAATTATGAATTAAAATGAGCCAAAAAAGGCGAAGTTGCTTTCTTTTTATACGCCGCAATGATTGTTTTTCATAGCAGCGCTACGAAAAGCATGAATAAGAAAGTATAAAATGAAATGAACGAGTCTGACTGGCTCA
>CALFCI010000107.1 GCA_937951135.1 uncultured Aquimarina sp.
GGGCATTCTGTAGAAAATCGCAGAAAAGGAGTTTTGGATATTGTTATGATGCATCGCTATTGGAATGTACCAAATTCTTCGGGTCAGAGTTTTGTTGCGGATAAGTTGAATGCCAGAATAGCGCTAGAATATGGTATTACCGATCGCTTGACATTTGGAGCCGGTGGTAGTACATTGGATGGTCTTTTTGATGGATTTCTAAAATATCAATTGCTACGACAACGTAAGGATTCTAAGGGAGCTCCATTGAGTATAAGTCTATTCCAGAACGCCGTTTATAACAGTAAACGAATTACAAGAAATAGTATTTATGGTGGATTAATCAACATAAATGCAGCAACCTCAGATCGTTTGGCATTAACGAGTCAGGTATTGATTGCTCGGAAATTTTCGCCAAATTTGTCCTTACAAATAGCGCCAACGTTGGTCTATAGGCCATCATCCTTATTTGAAGAAGATCCTCAAAGTCAATTTGCCATTGGTTTTGGAGGGCGCTATAAGTTAGGAGGTCATGTAGCGATTGTATCTGAGTATTATTATGTAGCAAATCCACTAGAATCCAGAGATACTTTTGGAGCATTTGCATTAGGTGTTAATTGGGAAGTCAAGAATTTGTTATTACAGTTTCAACTAACGAATGCCCATAGTATGGTAGAATCCGCATTTATAACCGAAACGCAAAATAATTTTAATTTCAACGATGGTAATCTGACCTTTGGTGCCAATGCAACAGTATCGATACAATTGTTTAATAAGAAAGTGAAAAAGTAAAGAACGGGATTGATAAGCAGTTAATCATGATGCATTTGAACATAGGTTTTACTGAGCAGATACTAATCAAAGAAATGGCCACTTGGATGGATGGCGGTTCTATAACGCTGTATTGTGAAAATATTCATGGTCAAGAATTTGTTATACATTTTGTACAAAATGTACAGTGGGATATTCTTAAATTTGAAAAACTCCCTGGTAGAATATATCTAGATGGAAATCTAATTCCTCAAAGATCGGAATTAGAAAAAAAACTAATACAAGGATTGTGCAACTGCAAATTTGTGAAAGCATCTGATCTAGACAGCCGTATTTTGAAGGAGCAAATGGATTACTTAAAATCAGAACAGTATATTCTGGATCCTAAAAGAATACAGATCATAAAACGATCATAGGTATTGTTGTAATTCTAATAGGAAAGGAGATTCTCAAAAAGTCTATTTTACATAATATAAATTATAGTACACGTAATACTACAGAAGGTCCTCAGGACCTTCTGTAGTATTGGCGAGATGATGCGGCTGGGATTTTTAGTGTATTAGCTGATTTCTATAATGATATTATAATAGTACATTCCGTTGGATATTGGCAAAATGAAGGCTTTAGTGCTATTATAATCATCCTGCACACATTTGTACTATAATTTGACGCTATGTACGGAATAATTTTAAAGATTGAGAATCTTTGGAATTATTAGCGAGCTGATGTGGCTGGGCTTCCCAAAAAGCACTCATTCGTTGCTATTTAAACTTTTTTGTTTGTATCTACTAATATTATGTAAAATAGAATTGTAAAACTTACTACTTATAAACAGATTCTTTATCAAGCATTTTGGTTAACATATAATACACTACAGCTCTGTATTTATTACGATTTGATTTACCATACTGCTCAATAACAGAAGTAATTGCCTCATCTAATTTTTGACTATCAGAAAGTCCTAATTTTTTCATTAAGAATTTTTTCTTTACTGTATCTAATTCCCTTTGATCACTACTAGATACGGTAGCTCTATCAGCATTATAAATAGAAGGCCCGCAACCAATGGTAACTTTAGTTAACAAGTCCATGTCAGGTGTATGACCAATTTTATCTTTAATATCAGCAGCATATTTAGCAATTAATTTATCTCGTTTACTTCTTTTCTCACCTTTAATCACTACATCAATTCCCAAAATGTTTTTATAGTTATATTTCTGATACTTACTAACATTACCTTTTTCAAGTTTCATCTGAACAATTTCATTTTTAGCTTGTATCATTATCCACATTTCTGGTTTCGTGTTAAAAAAATAGGAAAATTTTAAAGCTAAATCAGCATTAAGTTTCCTTGTGCCAGTTAAGTATTTATGTAGGTTACTTGGTTGCAATTCTAGAATATTTGCAAATTTTATTTTTGTTAGATTCATTTCATCTAAATATAATTTAACAAAATGACCAATTTCTAATGTTTTATCCACACTTATTTTCTCATTTTCCAAATAGTCTTCTATTTCATATTGAATAGCAAGCATATTATTTTTTAATATTCTTGCTTTAGACTGTTTTTTGGATTCTTGCTTAATTAAAGCTTCAATTCTTGATAACTTATCTGTATCCCATTTTTTCTCATTTGAAAGACCGATAGCTACATCTAAAAATTCATTTTCTTTTTTCATAATATTCATCGATTTAAATATTTTTCAATTAATAATTCACCATTCTCAGGTGAAATCAGCATAGTTGTTCCATCAATTTTTACGGCTTTATAGCTTTTACTGTACATAGCCATAAGTTTAATTTCATCTTTTTTAGATTCTTCTTGTACGTCGAAAGTTAACCACCCCTTATGAAAACCTTTACCACGTTGAATACTTAATCTACAAGCAAAAGCAATCAAACAGCCTGCCACAAAATCGTGAGTTTTGTCAGGTAACCTGTTATGAGGTGCTACTTCTACAAAAGACATATATTGTATTCCATTATTCAAAACTTGATAAATTAAGCAACCTTCAATGACTTCTGGTGTATCTTTTTTAATCAAAACATATGCTTCAGAATTGGGAAGTTTTATATGTTTATCAAAATTAAATCTCCAATTATCTTGAATTGAAGGCATTTCAGATTTAACTCCTTCCCGTATTAAAGCTTCTATTAACGTCTTATCATCAACTTTTAAAATTTTAACATCCATATTGTGACTTAGCTAAAAATTAATATAAGAAAAATATTATACAAATTGTATAATTTATTAAATTATTATACGTTTTGTATAAAAATTAAGGATTAAAGCGGATTGATTAAGTTTCTAACTTTTCTTTTTTTAAATCAAATATTCATTATGTGAGGTGTTAACAATAAAAATAGAAGATAACTATATAAGTTAGCTTTTGGTTTTATAACCCATTCCACACACATTACACTCCCCTCCTGCCGTCGGCTCGCATAATAAGTATACCATTACATTTTTAAGAAAATTTGAGAAGAAAAAAAATCAAAGAAGATTTTAGTTGGAAAAAGCTTTTTCCCAAAGCAAAGTGACCCTTCGATAAACTCAGGATAAACTTCACGCAAGTACATTATAATTCAAAAAAAGAATTATAATAAGACGTTATATAAAATGTCTTTATAACTTTTAAAATTAGAATTTTATTGTTGTATTTATTAAGTTAATCTAGCTACTATAAATTATTTTCATAATCCATACTTTGATTTAATACGCGAACAATTAAAATATCAATATCTGTTGCTAAATAAAAAATAGTATGAGATTTGTAAGAAAATCGTTTTAATGATAGTATAAATTCTGATGCATCACGTCCCAGGTTTGTATTATCCGCTAATACTTGAAACATCGTATGCATCCCAAATAAGTATCCCTTGGCTTGTTTTAATCCAAATGTTTCAATGCCATATTCATACATTTTGGCAAGATCTACTTCTGCCTTTCTTGAAACTTTATAAACGCCCATCTGCTCGCATACGTTCTTCAACTTCTTTCATGATTTCTGGTACAGATTTATCACTAATACCGCTATCCATACCTTCGGTTATAGCTGTTTTAAGTGCTGAAAATTTAGCGTTTTTTGCTTGGTCACGTCTTACTAAATCACGGAGATATTCGCTATCATTTGTGAACTCTCCTATTGTAATTCGTGACTTAATCCATTTATCTTGCTTTTCTGTAAATGTTATTGTTTTTCTAATTGTAGACATACTTAATTGTTTAAACAATCATACTATTGGTGTAATATAGTGAATTTAGTTAAATATATAAAATTTGAGAGTACAATTTATGTGATAGGTAATAACCCCACTCCACGCACATTATACTCCCCTCCTAGTTACTTCGACTACGTTACACTTCGATCAGCACAGGCTCTGGCTCGCATAATAAGTGTTGCATTACAGTTGCAAAAGAAGCATTTTAGGAAGAAAACTTTTAAGGGGCTCTAATACAAAAGAACTTTTATTTTTACAATACCTTGCTAATCAAAAATATAGAGAGTTTGAAGGATATTATCTTTATGGTGAATATTCACATGGTATTTTTGGTAGGATTGAGTTTTATCAAAATAAGTTAAAAGCGAAATCTCCTCTAGAATTAATCCAAATGCTTAATTTAATAATTGAAGATTATCAGCCAGACAGAAGATCTTTTTGCCTGTTTTTTTACAAGCAAAAATTCAGAAAATGTCATAAACAAGCCTTTGAAGAATTATCCAGTATAAAGCCATTTCTATATTATGATGGTAAAGAACAATTAATACCTTTTTTTAATAAAAATCCTTTTTACAAACTCCCAAGAACATAAAATAATGATAGAATTCTTAATGAACAATGAAAATTTAAAAACAATTATAGGAGCAAGTCTGTGCGATTGGGAAATAAAAAATAAACACTCCATAAAGCTATTGAATTAAAATACTTTATTTTTATATAATATTCATTTTTAGCGTAGTATATATGAAACATCCTAAATCTTGGGGAACTCACCTAAACTGGGTAGCGTATACCAAAGGACAGAGTGTTGATTTTAAGGAAAGAATAAACCCCATAGATGGTAAATACCATTTTAGCGAGAAAACTATTGTCGCGGAAACCACGCTTCCTTTCTATACCAATGAGGTGAAATTGATATGTATAGCAGATAAAGGTTGGAAAAAAGGTCTAGAGATTTATTTTCTTACGTTTAAAAATACAATGTTTAGATTAAAAGGAACATCGCCCCCTTTACATGAAGTCAATGCAAAAGCCCCTGTACAATTGAATGTCGAAAATGTGAAAGATTATTTACGATTCTTTTGTTATTTTGTTCATGGTCCTTTTCTTATTACAGAGTCGCTACAGCAGGCTGAAATTCCAGAAATAAAAGACGATAAAGAAAGAGAAGAGTTCCTTTTTAATATGCATCCCATAAAATTTAATGGGATGGATAAAAAAAATTTCTTGCTTACTTCAACAGTTTGGTATAAGAATGCTTTATTTACGGCCCGTTTTTGTGTGCAACCCACAGGTATGCTGGATATGATTGAAGATGAACCGCTATTAGAGGAGTTAAGTATACAGTTTCCGTTTAGTATATATTAAGCCTTTTTCTTTTTAGCATTTAAACGATCTATTATGGTCTCAATTTCTTTTTGAAAGGGTACTACTTCTTTATTTTCATCAAAGTGAGATAATTCAGGTACTTCCCATCCTCTATCATCCATAAATTTTTTTGTTTTATCCATAGTAAATTTATACGTGTATGGAGGCCCTAAACTCCAACTATTTTTATATGCACGGATCACAGATTTTTTGGCATTGACTTCTTCACCTAATAACCACCATGCAATTGCAGCATAATAAAGGTGATCGTTTTCATCAATCAATAGTAATTGATTCTTAGCTTCTTCCTTTCTATTCAGATGCGCTAATATCCATGCTTTAATGGAATAAGATGTTGGATTATACTCTCCCATTATCTGGATCAAATTAATCGCCTTGTTAATGTTTTCATACGCCAATTCCGCCTCTCCCAATTCCATTTTCCAAATAGCTAATTCTGTTAAACAGTATCTTTGGATAAGTAAATGATGATGATCTATTGCTTTTTGATATGCAGCTTCCCATAACTGTTTCATAGGTCTCCCTTGGTAAAATTCATTAGCCCATTTCCAAAATAAAGCCCCAGGATTTTTAGTTACATAGTCTTCATGTTCATGAAAAAAAGTATTCGCTTTTTTAAAATTTCCTAGCTTAATTTCTGAACTCACTAAAAAGAGGAGTGCGTTTTTAACATCCGGCAAATCAACTGCTGTGCATAATTGATATCTTAGTTCAGCGATCTTATGGCAGGCATATATAGTATTAAGACTATCGTAAATATTGATAAGAATTGATAAACAAGTTGATAAATCACCCCATTTTTTGTTATCTAGATTAATTTGTATGGCTTGTTTTATCATAGGTAACGCTTCGAGATCATTACCGATATAATGTAATCCATAAGCTAATTTGCTATAGATCCATTCCTGATCCGTTGAAGAACTAATTAATAATTTCTGATCTTTAAATAAGGCTTTTAAATACTCGACTTGACGACTAAAATTATACAGCTGTGTCGCTAAGATCGCATGTAAATTATTTTTATAAAACGTAAGAGTATCTTCATATAATTCGGCACCAATTAAAGAATGAATATGTCTCAATTGGGTATCAATTTGGGATAAATCTGTGATGTCTTTAGTTTTCTTACCTTCTGGAATAGCACTAAAATAATCTTTGGCTTTTGTATAGGTATCTTTATTGTCTGACAAATTAATATCCTTTGCATGACCTCGGACTACCGGGTGCATATTGAAGCAGTTTTTTCCTTCGGATGTATCCCATGTAACCAAACCTCGCTCCACTAACTCTTTTATTGCTTTATGCAAGTTAGGAATGGCTTGCTTTTTTAATTCACTATACGTCTCATATTCGGATAACTCATCTTTATACTTCGCTTCGAACTGTGGCAGTACATCCCTTTTAAACTTTTCTTCCCATAGATAATTCCAGCGAATAGAATCTTTGATATGCAATGGTTTTTTTAAAAAATCAAATTGAAAAGGATTCATTTTTTCTACAATCTCATATTCGATGTTCTCAGGTAAAATGGCTATCCTAGAAAGTAATAAAGATGTCTTTTTTTCCAAACTACCTAAAGCAAATTCTAAAATTTTTGATTTATTGAAGTGTTTATCTCTGATATCCAGTTCGCTCAATTTTAAGGAACCGCCATAATTAGGATCTTTTAGCCAAGCATCAAAGTTTCCTGGTTTCGGAAAATAACTTCCAATAGAGGAACAGATAATTTTAATGACTAGACTATGAAAACCAAACTTTTCACAAAAACTTAAAATCTCATGCGTACTTCCATAAATTTTATTTTCCTGAAAATAGTTAATCGTATCCAGTTCAGAAAAACCTTCTAAAGGATAAAAAGCAATTCCAGTTGTAACATCCTGAAAAATGGAGGGTATTAACCTTGATGTAATTACTATTTTTGAAGGACTTGCTCTTATCAAAGAACGAAGAATTCTCTCATCTGTAGGATTGGTGCAAAGTCTAAGTGTATTATCAATTTCATCATCTCTTTGCTGAGCTTTGTCCCATCTATGGTAGGCTACTAAAATTCGTTCTAAACCATCCAATATTAAAACCGAAGGGCGTTCTTGTAATTCCAATATTAACTGCTCTGCATTTTGCTGGTAACTCCCAATTATAGATGATGGGGTTTGTTTGGTAAGGTATGCCAATGCATATTTCACAAACTCTTCTAATGAAGTATGGTCATAGAAACTCCACCAAAGTTTTCCATAGATTTTGTCATTCGTATACTGGTTGATCCACTCATATACAATAGCACTTTTTCCTAATCCACCGATGCCCTCAACGATCATAACTGGAATATCAGACGCTGCCCAATCATTTAATTTTTGTAGTTCACGTTCTCGTCCTATAAATATATCGGTTAACGTATACGGAGAAACTTCCCAAAAATCAGGGGGTTCCTTTATGGCATACTTCTCATCTACAGTAGAAGAAACCACTGACTGTACATTTTTAATTGCTTCCTGTACTTTTTCTATTGATTCAATACTATCAAATAATTGATTGAGTTTATTTTTGAAATCTGGATCTATATATTTAAGTACTGTATCTTCTCCTACTACTGAATGCAACTGAATAGTAATGTTACCATTCTTATTTTCTACAGATACAGAATGGTCTCCAAAATCAAGTGATTTTTTCGCGTCACTCTGGTTTTTCTTTTCTGTTCTATTTCCTGCATTTTCAAATTCATCTCCAATACTACTACTCCTAGATGCGTTTGTACCCTTATGTATTGTCTTAGCCTGCTTGGTATTATTTTTATAGTAGATGAGATCATTGGTTTTAACATCAGCATATCCCAATGTATCTTTTATTGTATCACAAAAACTATAAAAATCACGATATCTTAACCTATAATTCTTCTTATCATCTTCAACGTTCATATCATCTAAATATAGCGTGAGTGCATCAACAAATTTCTCGCTATAAGATAATTTTTGATATTTTTTTAAGTCTTTCCTATAGGTATAAAAATATTCCTTTAAAGTATTGGGCCTTGGGATCTGCAATTTTTCTTCTCGTTCATTATTCCAACCTTCAAGTTTTAGATACAGCTGTTTGGCCTGTGTAGATCCATATTCATTATGAGGGGTACTAGTAGTACTTTTTTTCGCCAATTGTTTTAAAAACTCTTCAAAAACAGTCAATTGTTTCAAATAAATTTCTTCCATAATAAAAAAGTTAACGTCCGTGAACTACCGTCAAACACCGTCAAAATTAAAGCTAGACTTTTGTAGTGTTAAAGGGATAAAGAGCGCTCAAGATCTCAATTGTTAAACTAAAATAATACAATTATTATGAAAACAAGAAATAAACAAAAAGAAGAGTTCTCATGGGCAAAGGATTGCCTAGAACAACAAAATTATGTCTTACTAACAGATGTTTTGAAGCACATTGATCATGATAGCATTATGATCGATAGTCCAAAAGTCTTTAAAAAAGTGACTGACACCTTTGGGGAGTTATTAGAACAGTATGGTAATTCGGTTTATCATGTATTTCCTAAGACTACATTATATTCTGCAAATAGTGCGAAAGCCCTTTGGCCTCACTCCGATAGAAATGAGCATCCCGAAATCAAAATGATTGCAGGCTTATTTTGTGATAACCCAGATCGTTTTGATCAGGGAGGGTATACCAGTATTTGCGATATGACAAACTTTATCTCAAGCTTGTCTGAGGAAGTAAAAACTTATTTAAAGACCAATCAATTTACTATAATTGCAAATACCATCTTAAAAGACAAAGGTGCTAGCCATTTTCACGGTCCTCTATTACACGAATTTGAGGATGGTAGCTTTCACTTTAGGTTCTCTTATAACTTAACACAGACTTTAGTAGATGATTATAGATTCCTGTCATTTAGAGATGCCGTTATACAGTACTACAACACGTATAAAATCGTAATAAAAGTACCCCATAATGGCTTACTGCTATTCAACAATCACGTTTGTCTGCATGGAAGAACAGATATTGCAGATACCAATAGGTCCTTATATCGATTATACTTAAAAGGATAGTCTAATTTTTATTGCAGCATCACTATATAGAAGGAATTCTTTTGAATATCCTTTATAGTGATGCTTTTTTCTAGTGATTGCTTAGATTCAATATATGATACATTAAGATTGGATACGTATGCCGGTTTATTATCTGGAAGTGTACAATCCTATTGGAATTGGAATTTTACAGCAAATAGCAGTACCGCTACTGCTACGGAATATACGACTACAAAATTTACAGATCTAGCTATTGATTGGATAGGTAACCAAAGTCAACCTTGGTTTTTATGGCTCGCCTATACTGCACCACACCCCCCTTTTCATTTACCTCCAAATGATTTGCATACTCAAAGTGATTTACCCGATGACCAATCTAGTATAAATGCCAATCCATTGCCCTATTATATGGCAATGTGAAGCTATGGACTCTGAATTTGGGAGATTACTGGGATAGGCAAGGAGGCATCCAGTGGATACCTGTTTTTCACATTTCGAGGCAAGCTTCGGAGAATTAAACTCCACAATGTGGATTAATATCCTATAGTAGTAAACTTTTTTGCTGCTAAAAATTTTTCTAAATTATTAATAACTCCCTTTACTTCCTCTAGTCTTAATGGTTTTATAATATAGTCAGAAATTTGATTTATTTTTTTTGCTCTTTCGATGTCTACAGGGTTTTCTGAAGCACTAATCATAACGATGAGTATCTTTTTTTTAATTTCAGTTTCTAGGTTTGCATATTCTTCTATAAACTGCCAACCGTCCATAACTGGCATATTATTATCAAGAAAAATAATATCAGGGATGTTTTCTTTAGTTGGGATAGTATCAATTAGAAATTGAAGGGCTTCTTCTCCATCCGAAAAAGAAAGAGTCTTTTCGGCTAATTTATGTTGGTTAATAATCCTGACTAACGTAAATTGGTTGATTGTATCATCATCTATAATACCTATCAAAAGAGGTTTTCTTTTCATGATAGATTCTTTTTAAAAATAATTTTGAAGGTAGCTCCTTTATCTACTTCACTTTCTACGGTTATGGAACCTCCTACGGCCTCTATTTGAGTTTTGGTCATAAAAAGTCCAACTCCCTTAGAATCAGAATGCTTATGAAATGTATTGCTGAGTCCAAATAGTTTATGCCCATATTTTTTTAAATCTATTCCGAGTCCATTATCTGTAGCAATCAGTGTTACCTCATTAGTATTGATTTCTGTACAAAAATGAATTTTAAGAATACGATCAGGTGACCGATATCGAATGGAATTAGACAAGAGATTTAGCATAATACTTTCTAAGTAAAGTTTAGGGTATTCAATAGCAGGAGCTTTAGAAAAATTTGAGGTCACTACTGCCTTTGATTCCAATATTTGACCTTCCAAAATGGCTGCTGTTTTATCAAAAATGACATCAAAAACCACTGGTCCATGTCTAATGTTTACATCTTCTTGGATTTTTACAGACTCAATTAACTCATTCAATGTTTCGGTGAGATGACCAATGACTATTTCAAATTTAGTAAACAGCATTGCCTTATCATCTATATCGGTACTTTCATTGTAGAAACCCAATAATGAGTCAAGGTTATTAACCGGCGCTCTTAGATTATGAGATGCGATATGTGCAAAATCTAAAAGTTGTTTATTCTTGTTTTCTAAATGATGATTGAATTCTTCTAATTGCAATTTTTGTTTTAAAATTAAGGAAGAACTATTTCGTAATTTTTTATTTGTAGCGATCAATTCATTCGAGAGATCATCTGCTTTTCTTTTGGAAATCAGAAGCTCTCGTTCATATTCTTTTCTTTGAGAAATATTGAATACCGTAGACTGCGTAAATAAGTGATGTCCTTCTGTATCTTTTATTTCTACTGAATTTATAAGAACAGGAAGCCGAGTACCGTCTTTTTTTATAAAATCAAAATTTATTTCTTCTACAACTCCTCCTAGCTTTAATATTTGAGAATAGACCGTCTCAAAATATATTTTACCGCCCACAGAAAGCAAATCTGTAAGCTTTTTTTTTTGAATTACTTCTTCTCGTTCATAGTTGATGAATTCTAAAAAACGTGTATTGGAATCGATGATAGTACCATCAGGCAATGAGCAAAAATAACCACAAGGGGATGTGTTATAAAGTTCTTCGTAATCTAGATGACTCATTGTGGGGTTGTACTTAGTTTTAAGAGTACTCATCATAAATACCTTTTTATTGCAGCGATAGTTTGGTTAGGTGCACTGAGGTGCGGGCAATGTCCTGTTGCATCTAAAATTACAAATTTACTATTCGATATATGATTATGTACATACTGCCCTACTTCAATTGATGCAATGGCATCTAAGCTGCATTGTAGTATAAGAGTTTCGGTAGTAAGCTTATCCAGGTCACTTCTGTTATCTCCTAAGAAAGTAACTTTTGCAAAGTGTTTTGCTATTTCAGGATTGCTTTGACAAAAGCTGTGTTCTAACTCTTCTGCTAATTCGGGTCTATCAGCATTACCCATAATAACAGGTGCCATAGTACTAGACCAACCTAAGTAATTAGAATCTAAGATTTCTAAAAGTTCATCAATATCTTTTTGAGAAAACCCTCCTAAATAATCAGCGTCATTAATATATCGAGGGGATGGACCAATCATAATTAGTTTTTCAAAAACAGAGGGGGTTTTTAAAGCAGCAAGTACCCCTATCATAGCACTCACAGAATGCCCTATAAGATTTACCTCCTTTAAGTTTAAGACATCACAAATTTCGACGATATCATCAGCATAACCTTCAAGCGAACTATACTTATCGTAATCATAGGCATTTTCATCAGACTTTCCTGAGCCTACAAGATCAATGAGTATTATTTGGTAGTCGTCTTTAAATTGGGGAGTAATAAATCTCCACATATTCTGATCGCATCCATATCCATGAACAAATAACATAGACTTATTACCTTTACCATGTATTGTTATATTATTTCTTGCTATTATTTCCTTTAACATACAACAATGGTATTTAGATTCGATTAATTTTGAGGGCTTAGCTAAAGGTACTATTTTTTAACTAGACTACTTATTTATTAGAATACAATCCTTAAAAAGCTTTGAAACATTGGTTGTTGATCATGCCTAAACTCTAGAACTCTCATCGCTCAAGTACACTATCTAAAAATTTAAGTTTCGATACGCTTAGGGCAAACGGCACATAAACATTATAACGCGTTATAATAGCGACGAGATGATGTGATTGGTATTTGATATGGTCACTACAATAGAAAAAGTAATTCCATCCATTTATTTCGTTTCTAGGTAGTATATTTGTCTTCATTTACAGTATACTAAACAATCATCTCCTGAACTTCTATGCCTTTTAAAAAATTACATTCCGATATACAAGAGATGCTAACGTATCTAGAAATAGTAACTCCTACTCCTTTTCAGAAAAGCTGTATTCCTGTAATAAAAAGTGGTGCCAATGTGTTTTGTACGGCTCCAAAAGATAGTGGAAAAACGACCACGCTTATCCTTACGACCTTGCAAAAATTAAAGTTTGAAGCGGTTGGAAATGCACCAAGAGCTATAGTTCTTGTAAAAGATAAAGAAAGAGCATTGGAACTATATGATACTTTTTTAACGTATACGAGACGTAATTCGTTACGTGTGTATGTAGGACATGAAGAGCTTCATATTGATCTGCAAAAATCAGAAATATTTGAAGGTGTAGACATTCTTATTTCTACGCCCAAAACGATGAATAAGTTGTTTTTGTCAAATGGAGTAAGTACTTCTCAATTAAAGATAGTGAGTGTAGATGATGCTGATTTTCTAGTTCAAAATATGCCCTATACTGCTATTATTGCGATTACTCAAAGTATTCATAAATGTCAATTTGTGCTGTATTCAGAAGAAATGCATCCAAAACTAAAACGCTTTGAGTCCTCTTTTATGGAATATTCCAAAACCGTCACTGTTTAGGAATTCACTTGGTTAATACCTATATTCAAAACTAAAAAACTAAGACATAATGATCCCTAAATTACATTATATCTCTCAGGGAACGACTCCAAAAGAGCATTTGGAAAACATTCAAAAAGCGTGTACCTCTGGTATAGAATTAGTGCAATTACGTTTAAAAAATGTTTCAGAAAAAAAGATTTTAAAAGTAGCCGAAGCAGCTAGAGAAATCACGTCTCATTTTCAAACCAGATTAATTATTAACGATCATTATAAAATAGCAAAAGAGGTTAAAGCAGATGGTGTACATTTAGGAAAAACAGACGCCTGCCCTACTATCGCTAGAAAACATCTATACACTTGGCAAATCATTGGTGGAACAGCTAATACCATACAAGATTGTGAAACATTAATCGATAAAGAAGTTGATTATATTGGTTTAGGTCCTTATAAATTTACAACAACTAAAGACAATCTAAGTCCGGTTGTAGGTATTAATGGTTATACTACAATCATCGAAGCCTTACAAACAGAAACACCAATTATTGGTATTGGAGGCATCACTACAGCTGATGTGATAGCGATATTAGAAACGGGAGTTTCTGGAATCGCTGTATCTGGAGAAATCACTCGTGATTTTAATACCATAAGAACCTTTCACCAATTGCTAAAGGCATCTTCAACAGAAGAGCAACGCCATACGTTTAAATAATATAGTAACGGTTTTAGCGTTTTGCAATACAATTACAATTAATAGACACCAAAAAATCCATCGAAGCTAGCTTCGATGGATTCAGTCAATTTTTAAAAAACTGTCAACCTATTTTTAGGATGACTCAAAGTATATATTAGATAACTTTTACGTTTACTGCGTTTAGTCCTTTGTTTCCTTCTTGAAGATCAAATTCAACTTGGTCGCCTTCGCGTACTTCGTCTATTAATCCTGAAATGTGTACAAAATGATCTTTATCTACTCCTTCTTCAGTGATAAATCCAAATCCTTTTGACTCGTTGAAAAATTTTACTGTTCCTGTATTCATTGTAATGTAATTAAATTTATAATACTAATTGGATTGCAAAGGTCATGCCACTTTTTAACAACCAATATTTCTTTACGAAAAACGTTTAATCCGGATTATGCAGTAGAAAATCTATTACGGCTTGAAACTACTTCAAGATATACCGCTACAAGAACCAAGATGCTATTTTATCTTGACTCCTGGTTTTAAAAGTATTGAATCTGGTCAATACACCCGAGGCAGAGCCTCGGAGCATTCTATAGGTTAAACGCTTATAAATCGTTAGTACTTAAAAGGATCTATATAGGTAGGACTTACATTTAGAAAAGAACCGATTATGCCTAAAATTAAGGCAGAGCCAATATTAGAGACTCCATAAGGATTATACGAATCCACTTTATAGGCTCTAAGGGTATTATCAAATGATAGATTTGATGTACTGTAACTATACGCATCATTGTTTGTTATATAGATATCATTCAATTGCGTAGTTTTATTATACGAGGAAAATAGCCCCTTGTTTTTTGAAAAGTCTATGTTCTTAAAACCTAAAGCGTAATCTTTAGCATCGAAATTAAAGAGATCACTTTGAATGACTAGCGAACCAATTGATTGCGTATAAACGGATATACTACATCCGAATACTATCAAGAATAGTACTGTTTTTATGTTTTTCATAGTATTATTTTTTTGTTGTAAATATTTGATTTAACAGCTATATTTTATGGAGTTTAATTTTCCTCTTTCTCGTTTTTTTAAACTCCGTTTTTAAATCTAACTGTATTATTTTATCTTTATTAAGTTTGGGAACTAAAACGAATTCCATATCTGTAATATTAATGACCGAAGTATATAATGTTCCACATTCTTTATCCCCAATCTTCCTCTTGGGTTGCACTGCTCCTGCTATCACATTTCCGAACGTTCTTAAATCTATAGGATTATTATTTTCATTTAACCCTTGAATTCTATGTTGAATGGATTCATATCGAGGGCAAGGATAGTTTCCTGCCTCCTTTTTTGATATCAGGAAATTTGTTACAATTAACGCATTGTCCTTTATATTAACGCTCTTTTTTTTGCCATCAACCCACTCTAATAGCACAGCATTCCCAGTGGCATCTCCCAACATAATATGACCTGTACTCACAGCAATTTTCTCTTTCTCTAAATAGGCCACTGCCTCTACTACAGTAGTGCAATGTGCTAAAATTTTATCCCCGACATTACGCCCATTTGGGTTTTGATATCCAATAGGGATAGTCTGTTCCGGAGTTACTGCAGCATCGAAAAAAAGTCCTTTTGAATTGATACCCCCTTGTGCAAAATTTTTCCACCCATACCAAAGTCGGGCATGTTCATTTTTTCCTTCAGGAATAATTTGTATATAGTCTTTTACATCAAACCAGTAATCTTCATTATTGGCTACAAAAATTTTACCGGTTGTACTGTCGATATAATATACGATTGAACATGCATTTGTTGTAGTGTAAAAGAGTAGGAGACAAAATGGGAGGAGTATTTTTAGCATAGCTTTTGTATTTGTTGTTTTCATTCAGATAGTGACGTTTCATTTTAAATCATAATTGGCCTTAGTGCATGACAAAAATTAACCAAGACACTTTAGGTTTCTGATAATCATCGTTTTATAGTTTATTGCAGTTAGACCTACTAGGTTTTGGAAACCTAGTTAGTAGGTCTGAATTACAAAGTGACGCTGCAACTTTACATAGAGAACAATTATTTTTTATCATGTACTTAGATAATTGGTATTAGAATTCTATTCTATAATTCACTATTGGGGTTAATCCTAATTGATAATTGTTCTCAAAGACCTGACGGTTAGCATTAAAATTTTGATCATTGATGTTGTTTCTATCGGTAAAATTTTGAATGTCGATAGAAAAGATATGTGCTACTTTTGGTCTATTGATACGGTAATACGCACTAATATCTAAACGAAAATAGTCTTTAAACTGAATTGTATTCCGCTCTGTTTCTAACAGGCCGATTACTCCCGATTGGTTCACTGTATCAAGGTCTATAGGAGTACCTCGTTTTCCTCCGTTTAAAAGTATTTTAGCACTACTTCCAAAGATATTGTTTTTTGTTTTGCCTACAGAAAATTCTTTACCACCCACGATGTTAAAGGTGTAGTTAAAGTTATAAAAACTATCGTACCAATTGTTATCTATAGCTTTATATTTAGCATCAAAGAGAGATGCTGTTGTTAAAAAGTAATATTGGTTCGCGAAAAGCTTTTCAAAAGTAAGCTCTACTCCATAGTTTATAGCTTTGCCTGTATCTACTAAGTTTACATTTAATAACGCTCCATTAATAAAGGAAGCTGTGCTATTTATATTTGCTGCAATGGCTACGTTATTGATGTCTTGATAATATGCTTCTATTTTAAGGTGCCCATTTTTAATAATGTTCCAATCATATCCTAGAATGTAATGCGTAGCTTGCATTAAGGCTAAATTTTTATTAAAAAAAGTACTAGTATCAGTATCACCATCAATAAAGTATTGAGTCAGTGGCATTCTTCTAGAATGCATTCCAAAACCTATATGAAGTGAATGTTTTGGATGTATGGTATAGGTCAGTCCTGCACGGGGTTCTACTACAAAATCTTCATTTATAGAAAAATACGTGCTATGCACTCCAAACGTCGAAGATATTTTTTGATTGAACCTATATTTTGCTTGTATATAGGCTTGTAGCATATTTCCATTTCCTGTATCACCTATATTAAAAGAGGGTATACCATTAATATTCCTATCATTTTCTACAGTATACGTTAAATAACTAAAAATAGCTCCTGTTTGTAGCGTTGTTTTAGGATTAAATTTATGTGTAAGGTCTATACTAGATCGTAATGCATTGTATTTAAACAGTTCATTATCTGTTGCAACATTATTTGTGAGTGCAGGTGCCGTTTTAACAGATTCATACTTACTTTCATTCCCAGAATACGATAGGATTGCTTTTACCGTACTCTTTTCATTTATAAAATGTTGTACATTAATACCCCCCATATACGTTTTAGAATCAAAATACTCATCTTCTATCAGGTTGTTATTTAAGGATTCTGGCAGCTTATCACTTTCACTTATCCCTCCTATTCCCCATACCGACACATTTGTTTTTCTGCTTAGTGGTAAGTTGACCTTAAACGATAGATCTTGATATTTTGGAATGCTATTGTCTACAACTTCTATAATTTCATTAAGTACCTCTAAGGTTGAATACCTATAGTTTATAAGGTATGAACCTTTATAATTTTTACTAAAAGGCCCTTCTAATGCTACATCTGCGCCTAAAACACCCAATTGAAAAGCATATTCATTTTTAGTGCTATTTCCTTCACGCAATGTGATGTCAAAAACCCCAGAAGAAGCATTACCATAAGATGCAGGAAAAGCTCCTGTAAAAAAATCTGATTTGCCTAGTGTATTCGTACTAATCATACTAACGCTTCCTACCGTATTTCCATTTTCTGAAAAGTGATTGGGGTTGGGTACTTCAACGCCTTCTACTCTCCATAATAATTGATTAGGAGCATTACCACGGATTACGATTTCATTAGATTCATCATCCGAATTTGTAACTCCAGCAAAAGACAAAGCCATTCTACTTGGGTCTGAAATACTTGCAGGAAATCGTTTTGTTTCAGCAACACTAAAAGAGCGGGCGCTTATTGTTGCAAATTTAGTATTGGGTTTACTATGATCTTTGGGTAGGATAATTGCGACTTCATCAAGTTGATTTAAGGATTCTTCTATATACATAATAAGATGAATTTCTTTTGCTGAACCCACAAGCACTTCTGAAATACGTTTCTGTTCATACCCAATGAAACTACATAAAAAAGAGTGTCTTCCTATAGGTACATTTTCCAACTTAAAATAGCCATCAGCATCTGTAGTAGTCCCTTTTAATGGCTCATGATCTATAAGCGTTATAGTAGCATTTGCCAAAGGTGCTTTTGTGGTAGCGTCTAAAACCTTTCCTGTTACCGTTCGCTGTAATGTTTGTGTATATCCTTTATGATGAAATTGAAGCATCACGAATATGATCAATGCCATTTTTAAGATATGCCTTATGGGGTTTTTCATGTTTTTCAAACCTTTTTTTTCTTATATTAACCTGAATTCGATTAAGCTACTGATTTGATTCAAAAATTGTCATTTCGATTGCTTTGACGTAGGAAAAGAGCCTGTCCCTTTGAAGAAAGGGGTATCGAGAAAAGCTTCGGGAGACGCATTTTGTATTAATCGAAGTTCGATTATTACTTAATTCAGTATGAGATACAAAGGAAGAAAAATTGTTGTATTTATATGTTAGATACTGGTGTAGATATGTCTCATTGAAGGTAATGAGACATATTTTAACCAATACTTTTCTTATACTCTGAAGGAGATATGCTCATTTTTTTCTTGAAAATGCGATAAAAACTAGCTTTAGACTTAAAACCGGACTGAAATGCTATAGACTCGATTGTATATCGATTAGATTCTTCTGACTGTATAGCGTGTTTAAAAGCAGTGATTCTATACTCATTTACAAAATCATAAAATGTAGTTTTCATATATTGATTTAAAAGTATCGATAGTTTTTTATCTGATATTTTAATACCTGTAGCAAGTGTACCCAATGTTAATTCTGTATTTAAATAGGGCTGCTCTTTTTCAAAAAAGGATTTTAGTGTTTTTTCTAATAGTTCAAACTCCTTTTGATCAAAAGCGGATGGTGTTTTCTTACTTTTTATTGGATCTTCTTCTTCTAAAAGGAAATAAGGTGTTAACACTTTAGATTGATTTAATCCAAAATGTGCTGCATATACAATGGCAATCACGACAAAAAGTATTGTGATTTTTTCCGTTTTATCCATATCAAAGTCAAATAGAATTGTTGAGCATACCACAATAAGATCTATAGCAATGATGATTACTGCTGCAATTAGAAGATATCTAACCCATATAAAGTTATTGTGTGTAAAGCTAGAATAATGGTATTTCATTACCTTTTTAAGCTTTGTCAGAGAATTAAAAGATAGTATTATATAGGTAAAGAAAATGATATCAGAAATTATGTTGATGAAATGTCTTTTGTGTTGTAAAATATCAAGGTGAGTAAGAAAGTATTTTCTTGATACCATAGCGATTAAAGCAGGTATGGCATAAACAATTAAAAATACAAAAAATGGAATAGATGCACTCCAGTATTTTTTTAAAACGATTTTATCATCATAGAATAATGATTGTATATAGAGATATAGTAAAGTGCCAATACCTATTGTTGCGCTACTTGCGGGTATAAAAGTTACAATCATTAAAAAATGAAGCTGGTGTGCAATGGCATACGATTCTAAAACAACAAGGATCAAAATTATAAACAGTACAACTAATATTTTGTGTGATACTGTTTTTGATTTCCAAAGTATCAGTATATAAATACAAGAAATTAATATTCCAATACTAAAAATAAAGTCATACACTAAGTTCATTCCGTATTTTTCTTGTATAATGGGTTCGTTTTATGTGCTTTGTTTGTTGCGTACTATTTGTTAAAAATAGTGATTTTTCGCAACTTGTTATGTCTATTTAAAAATGGAGAACATCAACAGATTGCATAAATAAGTAGACTTCTTAGTTATTCCTTAAGCTATACGTAGAGGAGTTTTTTTTAGAGTAATACGTGTTCCAGTAGCTTATTTTAAAGTCACAATTTGGAAGGAGATTTTTAAGAACAGTATAGTCTAGAAACCAGTCACATCTCCTGATTAATTTACAATAGTATTATATGAACTATTCGAAGTAATATGATATATACTTTATGTACTTTAAATCATCAGTTATATTATATAAGTAAGCCAACCCATTTAACTATCTATTTTATAGTTAGTTATTAGTCATTCTGTAATATTCATATTTGTAGATAAAATTTTGTTTTAACATATTTTAACACTAAATTAGTATTCCCCAAAATCACCTACAATTTGAAATATTTATTTTTTATTAGTACTTGCCTTTTTATAAGTATTGGGCATGCACAAAATTCCCCAGGCAATGTGTCCGGAAATCTACAATTATGGTTTAAAGCGGATGCTGGTGTTACTGGAACAAGCCCTGTAACAGCATGGACAAATCAAACCGGAAGTACTCCAGATGCTATTCAGGTGGGCGATGCTCCAGATTTGTTAGCCGATCAGGTTAACTTCAACCCTGTTATAGACTTTAATGGAAATAATGATTACTTACAGATCACGGGAGGATTTTTAGATACGAATGCGTATACTGATATCTGGGTCTATTCTGTATCTAAAGCAGATAACTTAAATAATGGAACCTTGTTTAGAGAATCCACTGTTAATGGATCACTTGCAGTACTAAACCCTTGGGGAAGTAGCTCTTATATTGTAGCAGGAAATGGTCGGCACAACACGGGATCAGGAGCCAATACTTATGAATACAATATGTGGACACATGGGACAAGTACATCAACAGGTACTCCTAGTGGAAATCGAAAAAATATTTCTAGAGATGGTGCATTTTTAGGATCAGGAAGTACCAATAACAGTTTTGTAACCGGAACAGGTTCTAACTTATTGATCGGTGGCGGTTGGGATAATGGTTCAGGAACTTCAAGTAATCTGAATGCAAAAGTGGCGGAACTGATTGTTTATACTAGTGCTCCTACTCCTTTAGAACAAGAACGTATACAAAGTTACTTAGCCATCAAATATGGGATCACTAAAAATAGTACTGACAATGGTACTACTCCTGAAGATGAAGCAGATTACTTTGCCTCTGATGGGACTACAGTACTTTGGGATTATTCTATAAACACAGCATACCATAATGATGTTACAGGTATTGGTAGAGATGATGATACGGCACTAAACCAACAAAAATCAAAAAGTAGTAATAATGTATCTAGAGTTACCCTAGATAAAGGGAGCACGTTTGGTACAGATAAGGATTTTATCCTTTGGGGGAATAATGCAGCTATAGGAACCAGTACAGCTGTATCTGGATATACTGCACGTAGTAGTGAAGTTTGGAAAGTAGCTTTAGCAGGTACTCCGGGATCAGTATCTTTTTCTGTAGACCTTGCTGGAATTGGTTTTGATTTATCAAACAGTACCGCTGCTGATTTTGCACTCTTGATCGATACCGATGAGGATTTTACTTTGGGCGCTTCTCCACATACCACAGGCGCAACACTTACTGATGGTATATTAAGTTTTACCAATGTGAATTTTAGTGATGGAAATTTCTTTACAATAGCTGGGCCTATAACACCAATAGCTCCTGGTAATGTGACTACAAACCTTGAGTTATGGCTTAAGGCCGATGCTGGAGTAACTGGTACTGGTACTGTAACAGCATGGGCAAACCAAACAGGAAGTACAGCCGATGCCATTCAAGTGGGTGATGCTCCAGAGTTATTGACCGATCAAGTTAATTTCAACCCAGTGGTGAATTTTTCTGGAGGTAATGAGTATTTACAGATAACTGATGGATTACTAGGGACAAATACTTTTACCGATATTTGGGTGTATTCTGTCTCTAAAGCCAATACTATAAACAGTCAAACCTTACTTAGAGAATCTGCCGATAATGGTCGACTTGCAGTACTAAACCCTTGGGGGGCTAGTTCTTATATTTTTACAGGAGGTGGTAATTATAGAACAACAACAGGAGCTAATACTTTTGAATACAATATGTGGACACATGGTTCTAGCACACTCACTACTACACCTAGTGGAATGCGAAAAAGTATTGCTAAAGATGGTGCTTTTTTGGGAGCAGGAAGTACCAATAATACTTTTGTAACGGGTAATGGTTCTGATTTATTAATCGGTGCAGGCTGGGATAATGGCTTGAGTACATCAGCAAATTTGAATTCCAAAATTGCTGAAATGATAGTATACACAAGTATTCCAACCCCTTTAGAACAAGAACGTATACAAAGTTACTTAGCCATCAAATATGGGATCACCAAAAATAGTACTGACAATGGTACTACTCCTGAAGATGAAGCAGATTACTTTGCCTCTGATGGGACTACAGTACTCTGGGATTATTCTATAAACACAGCATACCATAATGATGTTACAGGTATTGGTAGAGATGATGATACGGCACTAAACCAACAAAAATCAAAAAGTAGTAATAATGGATCTATAGTCACTATAGACAAAGGTGCTACACTTAGTACCGATAAAGATTATATCCTTTGGGGGAATGATGGAGCTATAGGTATTAGACCTAATATTGTTACTAGTGACTATATAGAATACACTAACAAAGTATGGAAAGTGGCTTTAACTGGAACACCTGGAAATGTTACGTTGTCCTTCGATTTATCAGGTCTTGGGTTTGACTTAACAAACAGTAGCGCTGCTGATTTTGCACTATTAATAGATACCGATGATGACTTTACAACTGGTGCTTTAGAACATACGACAGGAGCTACAATTGATAGTGGCGTTTTAAGCTTTACTACTGTTGATTTCACAAGTAACACTATGTTTTTTGCTTTAGCTAAGGCGGTTTCTAAGGTATACACAGTAATCACTAACCGAGGGATTACGCATAGAGTTAAAAAGGACTAATTTTCAGTTTTATACCGCAATTAAGATGTTAAGCTTTTTTTTTAGATTTTAAGTATCCGTCCGGTATCCGTGCGAGCGCCTACATGTGTTAATTTTTTAAAAAATTAGTATGCCTCCGACCAACTACACTCTTGATATGTTAGCTTCTAGGAGTTATTTTTGTGCTATAAAAATAACTTATGTCAAGTATCCGTGCGAGCGCCTACATGTGTTAATTTTTTAAAAAATTATGAGGTAGTAGGAGTTC